>NZ_JAEILC010000109.1:0-8466 GCF_016307435.1 Pseudomonas sp. S4_EA_1b
GTCCTTGGCCTTGGGGTGGGGGGTAGGCTTGGGGTCCTTAGGGGCATCGGCGGCGGTGCCGGGTGCCGGCTCGCCACCGTCGATGGCGGGGTCGTTACGGTCGCTGACTTGGGGATCGTTGCTAGTGCTCATGTTTCACCTCTGTACAGTGATTGGGTAAATACAGCCTGCATAGACATAAGGTGCTGCGCCCTGCCCCGAAGTTCCGCCGGATTGCTCAACCGCCTGGGTTGTCGACCTGGATATAGAACGCATAAGCCCCCAGCAGAATCCAGAACACCATGAAAATCCACGGCGTGCGCACGGAAAACAGCAGGGACTTGCGATAGCCCTTGTGGGACGACTCGCGCTCGGAAAACAGCGGCGACTCGTCATAGGCCAGGCCCATCACCGGTTCGCTGTGCAGCAGTTGGCTCTGCTTGAAGTGCCAGTGATCGATGATGTCATACGCCGCGCGGATGCCCGGCCAGGCGTTGAGCGAGCTGAGAATGCCCAACAGTGCCAGGAACAGCGGCACGATCAGGGTAAACAGCTTGCCCCACTCTGGGTTGAGGTTACCCATGCCTGACACGAAGGCGATCACCAGGAACGATTGGGCGGTGAGGTAAGCGTCGGTGCGGTTGGCCAGGATGGAGGTTTCGTACTGGATCTCGCGGCGATAGAAGTCCAGGCGGTCCTTGGGCGAACCGAAGATCTTTGCGTTGTGTTCGCTGTGGTCGTTCAGCGCCGCTTCCGGAGTGTGGGGGGAGATGATTCTGGGCACGGGGATGGTCCACGGGGTGTATAGACCCCGTTAGAGGAACAGGCCGTGTGGGGAGTTCAAGTTTGTTGTGCACCGGGTTGGTGCGCGGCGTGTTTGTTGAAGGTGGGGTGCACCTTTCTGGGTGGCTGGCGGAGCGCCGCTGCGCAGCCTGGCGCGAGCAGGCTCGCTCACTACGCGGGCGGATGTGTTGGAAGGTGGGGTTTCGGCACAGGCATTGCTTTATGGATTCATCTGTTTGGAAACAGGAGCATTCGTTACCCCCCGACCCAGAGCCGACATCCTGAGAAAGTAAGGACCAGGCCCGCTGGCACCTCGCGCCACGGGCTCATAAAAACATGCGTTTTTCAAAACGGCAGTGCCGCTTGCGCAACCCAAGGCACTGACAAGGTACTGGAATGGCTCGATCTTTCTTTGATGAGATGAATGACGCAAACGGCGTGTGCCGTGCGCATTATCAGGATTTCTCCCGCTGGCTGGCCAATACGCCGCCGGAACTGCTGGCCCAGCGTCGTCGTGAAGCCGATCTGCTGTTTCACCGCGCCGGAATCACCTTCACCCTGTATGGCGACGAACAGGACACCGAGCGCCTGATCCCTTTCGACATCATCCCCCGCAGCATCCCTGCCAGCGAATGGCGCGTGATCGAGCGCGGGTGTATCCAGCGGGTCAATGCGCTGAACCTGTTCCTCGCCGACATCTATCACGATCAACGCATCATCAAGGCCGGGATCATTCCGGCGGATCAAGTGCTGGGCAACGAGGGTTACCAGAAAGCGATGGTCGGGCTGGACCTGCACCGCGATATCTACTCGCATATCTCCGGCGTCGACCTGGTGCGCGATGGCGACGGCACTTATTACGTGCTTGAAGACAACCTGCGTACCCCAAGCGGCGTGAGCTACATGCTCGAAGACCGCAAAATGATGATGCGCCTGTTCCCAGAGGTGTTCGCCCGGCAGCGCATCGCGCCGGTGGATCACTACCCCAACCTGCTGCTCAAGACCCTCAAGAGTTCCAGCCGCCTGGACAACCCCAACGTGGTGGTGCTGACCCCAGGCCGCTTCAACAGCGCATTCTTCGAGCATGCCTTCCTGGCCCGGGAAATGGGCGTGGAACTGGTGGAAGGCGCCGACCTGTTCGTGCAGGACCTGAAAGTATTCATGCGCACCACCGACGGGCCCAAGGCGGTGGATGTGATCTACCGCCGTATCGACGATGCGTTCCTCGATCCGCAGGCGTTCAACCCCGAATCCATGCTCGGCGTGCCTGGCCTGGTGGCCGCCTATTGCGCCGGCAACGTGGTACTGGCCAACGCCATCGGCACCGGGGTGGCCGACGACAAGTCGATCTACCCCTATGTGCCGGACATGATCCGTTTCTACCTGAATGAAGAACCGGTGCTACAGAACGTGCCGACCTTTCAGTGCCGCAAACCGGCGGAACTGTCTCACGTGCTGGCCAACCTTGAGCAACTGGTGGTCAAGGAAACCCAGGGCTCAGGCGGCTACGGCATGCTGGTCGGCCCGGCATCCAGCGCCGCCGAAATCGAAGACTTCCGCCAGCGCATCAAGGCCCGCCCCCACGCCTACATCGCTCAACCGACCCTGAGCCTGTCGACCTGCCCGACCTTTGTGGAAAACGGCATCGCGCCGCGGCATATCGACCTGCGCCCGTTCGTGCTGTCGGGCAAGGAGACCCGCCTGGTACCGGGCGGGCTCACGCGGGTGGCCCTCAAGGAAGGCTCGCTGATCGTCAACTCGTCGCAAGGCGGCGGAACCAAGGACACCTGGGTGGTGGAGGACTGAATCATGCTGAGTAGAACCGCCGCAGACCTGTATTGGATGTCCCGCTACCTGGAGCGCGCCGAAAACCTGGCGCGCATGCTCGAAGTCAGTTATTCGCTGTCGCTGATGCCCCAGGCCGGTCGCAGCGATGGCTTGGACGAACTGGCCATGTCGTTGCTCAGCAGCGGCACCTTAGACAGCTATCTGGAACGTCACACCCAACTGGATGCCGAGCGCATGCTGCACTTCTTCGCCCTTGACGAAGAAAACCCCGCCAGCATCTATAACTGCCTGCGCGCCGCGCGGGGCAACGCCCATGCGGTACGTGGACGTATCACCGCCGATATGTGGGAGAACCTCAACGCCACCTGGCTGGAAATGCGCAGCATCGCCGCCGGCGGCCTGGGCCGACACGGCATCAGCCACTTCTGTGACTGGGTCAAGCAGCGGTCGCATCTGTTTCGGGGGGCAACCTCGGGCACCATCATGCGCAACGATGCCTATCGCTTTATCCGCCTGGGCACGTTTGTCGAGCGCGCTGACAACACGTTGCGCCTGCTGGATGCGCGCTATGAGATGTTCGGCGAAGAATCGGAAGAAGTCAGCGACCTCTCGGCGCGCGGGTATTACCAGTGGAGCGCTCTGCTGCGTGCGTTGTCGTCGTTCGAAGCCTATACGCAGCTGTACCCGAACGCGCTGAATGCCCGCTCGGTCTCGGAGTTGCTGTTATTGCGCAGCGACGTGCCGCGTTCACTGCATGCCTGTGTCGAGGAACTGAACCACATCCTCGCCGACCTGCCCGGCAGCTACGGGCGCACGGCGCAACGCCTGGCGGCGGAGTTTGAAGCGCGGCTGCGCTACACCGGGATCGATGAAATTCTCGAAGACGGCCTGCACAGCCGGCTTACGGAGTTTATCGACACCGTGCGCGAATTGGCGCGGGCGATTCACAGCTCCTATCTCGAAGTGGTCTGAGGGCTCAGGGGCGGCCCAGGAAGTCGAGCAGCAGCGCATTCACCTGCGTGGCCTGCTCGTTCTGGATCCAGTGACCGCAGTGGGGCAACACATGCTGCTCCAACTGCGGCACGCAGTCGGGCATGCGTTTGAGTGTGTGGGCTTCGAAGACACCTACCGGATCGCGGTCGCCGATCAGGAACAACGTCGGCTGCATCACCTGCCGCCCGGCCAAAAACTCGGTGCGCTGCCAATTGCGTTCGAAATTGCGGTACCAGTTCAACGGGCCGCGAAAGCCATGTTCGGTAAAGGTCTGCACGTACACATTTAAATCTTCTTGGGAGCACCAACCGGGCAGCGGACCCGGCACAGGCACGCCTTCAAGCAAGGTGGCGTCGGCAGGTTTTTGCTGGAGGAACACATCCTGATCCTGCATAAACAGCCGCAACGTGCGCTCGATATCGGCGTTCAGTTCGCGCTCGGCCACTCCAGGCGCCTGGAAATACAGAATGTAATTGAAGCGATCGGCATACAGCTCGCGCATGATCTCGATCACCGGCCGGCGCGCACGCCCGGCAAACGGTACCGACATTGTGATCAAGCGGGTGATGCGCTCAGGCTCAAGCAATGCCAAGTGCCAGGCCACCACTGCGCCCCAGTCATGCCCGACCATCACCACCTGGGTATGCCCGAAATGATCCATGGCCTGTTGGATATCGGCGCACAAGGTCAACAGGTCATAGGCAGCGATCTCGGCCGGCGAGCTGGATGGCCCGTAACCGCGCATCTGGGGCACGAACACTCGATAGCCTGCCGCAGCCAGGGCCGGGATCTGTTCGCGCCAGGAGTGCCAACATTCGGGAAAGCCATGCAGCAACCAGATGGGCGCGCCATTTTCCGGCCCGGCGATATGCACGCACAGCTCAATACCGTTGACCTTGAGGGTGCTCCGCTGGCTATCGTTCATGGTTGGCTTCCTTGTAATGGCCCAGAATGCGAGGAAAGAGTGAGGGAGGTGCGGGATTTGCACCAGCATCATTTGCGCCAAATGCTCGGTCATCAGCGCCGCTCGGGGGCTGATAGCCAAGAACCGGGGTGCATCAGGTCAGGACGAAATTGCCCACCAGCTCGGCAACAACGGCCGTACCCGCGCCTCACCGAAACGATCGTCGATCAACATCACCACGCCTTGGTCCTGCTGGCTGCGGATAACCCTGCCGGCTGCCTGCACGACTTTTTGCAGGCCTGGATACAGATAGGTGTAGTCGTAGCCTGAACCGAAAATCGCGGCCATGCGCCGCTTCATCTGTTCATTGACCGGGTTCAGTTGCGGCAGGCCCAGGGTGGCGATGAATGCGCCGATCAGGCGCGCACCGGGCAAGTCGATACCCTCGCCAAACGCGCCGCCGAGCACGGCGAACCCCACCCCTTGGCTATGTTCGGTGAACTGGTCGAGAAAGCCCTGGCGCTCAGCCTCGGCCATGCCCCGTGACTGCTGCCACAGCGGGATGTGCGGGTGCTGTTCGGCCAGGCGCTGCGCCACTTGTTGGAGGTAATCGAAGCTGGAAAAAAACGCCAGGTAGTTACCGGGTTGTTGCGCGAATTGCTGGGCGATCAGCTCAACGATGGGGCCCACCGACGCCTCGCGATGCACGAATCGGGTCGAGATCTCATCGACAATGCGCACCCGCAATTGCTCGGCCTGGAACGGCGACGCCACGTCGACCCACGCCGTGTCCGCAGGCAAGCCCAGCAAGTCGGCGTAGTAATGGCGCGGGCTTAACGTGGCGGAAAACAACACGCTGCTGCGGGCAGCGGTCAGTCGTGGGCGGATGAACTGGGCGGGCACCACATTGCGCAGGCACAGGATCGAGCTGCTGCGCTTGCCGCCCAAGGAGCGTTTAGTGATATCGAAGATGAAGTGTTCGGTGAACAACTCGGCCACTTTGGCAAATTGCAGCGCGTCAAAGTAAAAAGCTTGCAGGTCGCCGGCCAGGGCTTCGGGGTGACCGTTGAAGTAATCGCCCATGGCACTCGCGCACAGGCTCAAGGCGCTGAGCATTTTATCGGGCCTGGCGTCATAAGCCTGGTACGGCGCCACTTGCGCCTTGTGCAGCGCGTTCCACTCGCGATTGAGGCGCTGCAAAGGCTTTTTCAGGGCCTCGGGCGCCTCGTCGCGCAACGTCTTGAGGCGGTACTGATCAAGGCTGGCGCTGTACATCCCGCGCGCGCGCTCCACCAGGTTATGAGCTTCGTCCACCAGTACCGCGGCGCGCCATTGGTTGAGCTGGGCGAGGCCGAACAGCATGGCGCCGAAGTCGAAATAATAGTTGTAGTCGGCTACGACCAGGTCAGCCCAGCGCGCCATTTCCTGGCTCAGGTAATACGGGCAAACGTTGTGGGCCAGGGCGACCTCACGCAGATTGCGCTGGTCGAGCAGCCGTAGCTTGGCCGCAGCGCTACGTGCGGCGGGCAAGCGGTCGTAAAAACCTTTGGCCAAGGGGCAGGATTCGCCGTGACAGGCTTTGTCCAAGTGCTCGCAGGCTTTGTCCCGTGCCACCAGTTCCAGCACACGCACATGCAAGTCCGGGTTGCGGGTGAACAGCACCTGGGCGGCATCCAGAGCAAGCTTGCGCCCAGGGGTTTTGGCCGTGAGAAAGAACACCTTGTCCAACTGCTGCGGCGCCAACGCCTTGAGCAGCGGAAAAATCGTGCCGATGGTCTTGCCAATGCCGGTGGGCGCCTGGGCCATCAGGCAACGGCCGGTGCTGACGGCTTTGTACACTGACTCGGCCAGAACCCGCTGGCCGGGGCGAAAGTCGGCATGGGGGAAGCCAAGGTTCTGCGCCGCGCGGTCGCGCGCCTCTCGGTGATCCATCTCCCGCCGGGCCCAATCCAGAAACAGCGCACATTGCTGGTTGAAGAACGCTTCCAGAGCGTGGGCCTGGAAGCGCTGATTGAGCAGGGTCTCGCCCTCGCCAACGATATCGAAGTAGACCAGCGCCAGATCGATCTCCGTCAGCCCCAGTTTCTGGCACATCAGCCAGCCATACACCTTGACTTGAGCCCAGTGCAGTTGGCGGTGGTTGGCGGGTTGGGCGTCGAGGTCGCCGCGGTAGGTTTTGACCTCTTCCAGGCGCTGGCTGTCCGGGTCGTAGCCGTCCGCCCTGCCCCGCACCTTGAGCTGCTGGTACTCGCCTTCCAGGGCCACTTCGTTCTGATAATGCGGGCTGCGGCGCGACGCCACGGTGCGGTGGCCGACGATTCCTTCCTGGGCGCTGGGCGACGGGGTGAAACGCAGGTCCAGGTCACCGACCTTGGCGGTGAACTCACACAAGGCACGCACCGCCACGCTGTAACTCAAGCCGGTTGCTCCGCCCAGCGCACGTAGCAGACCGTGACCGGCATCTGGTATTCGCCACAGAACTCCAGCCAGCGCAGTTGGTTGTCTTGCAGGCGGTCGCCGGGGCCTTTGACCTCGATCATGCGGTAGGTTTTTTGCGCCGGCCAGAACTGGATCAAGTCCGGCATGCCAGAGCGATTGGCGCGGATGTCCAACAGCAAGCGCTCGAACCAGTAGCGCAGGTGGGCGGCGGGCAGGCATGCGAGGGCTTGCTCCAGCAGCTCTTCGCTGAGCAGGTTCCAGAACACGAACGGCGACTGGATGCCCCATTTATCGCGGTAACGCTGGCGAATGGTGTTTTTGTAGCGCTCGTCCTGCAGTTGCTCGAAACAGGCGGCGAACAGCGGTGCGCGGCGTTGGTGGAAGTCTTCACTATGCAGGTCCACCGGGCCACGCTGGAACGGGTGGAAAAACGCACCGGGCAATGGCGCGAAAATCACCTCCCAGCACATCAGGCCGAACAGCGAATTGATCAGGCCGTTTTCCACGTAATGCACCGGCGCGTCCGGCGCGCTGAGATGGGCCTGTACGCAGTATTCAACGGACATCAGCGGCTCGGGCAACGCCAGGTCCAGGTCCAGGCGCGTGACCGGACGCGGCTTGGGTTTGGGCAGCGCCGGTTCACCCAGTTTGCGCCGCAGGCGCGGCACCACACGCAGCAAGTGCTGCTGTTCGGCGGCGCTTTCCGGTGCCTGCTGCGCGGCGCTGGCCAGGGCCAAGGCTTGGACGTAATCCTCCTGGCGTTCCAGTACGCGGATCAAGCGTGCGCGCGCACCGGGGTAGGTGCAGGCGCGGTAGATCTGCTGCGCCAACCCCAATTCGGCGCTGCGTTCACAGGATTGGCCCACCTGGAACAACAGTTTGGCCCGACGCTTTTCCAGCCAGGGGTTGTCGGTACGCAGGCTGGCGATCCGAGCCAGGACCTCGTCCACGGCCTCGCCGCTTTCAAAGGCGTGCTGACACTGGTGCAGAAACAGAAAGCCATGCACGTCGTCACGGCTGCGCAGGCCACGGGACTCGGCGCAGAACTCGACTTTTTCATAGGTGTAGATGCCCAGGTCCGCCAATACGAATTCGGACCAGTCCTGATGCAAATTGCCAAAGAACATCAGGCGCAGGCGATCGCACCATTCCATCACCGTGAGGCTGTACAGCGTGTCGGGCAGGTCCGGGCACCACTGCGCAAAACTGCGCGGCTCGTTGAATCGCGCAGCCAACCCTTCCAGCCAGTCGGCTTTCTTGCCTTTGGGTTGTTCGATCCAGGGTTTGAACGCACCCAGCAATTCACTCTTTTGCAGCAGCGCGAACAGCTCCTCAATGGCCAGCAGACAGTGGCCGTCCACCCAGCCCAGCGCCAATAACGGCGCAGCGGCCGCATGGGGGCAACCTATCTCGACATAGTTGAGTTTGCCGCCACGAAAGTGCACGCCTTTGCGCATCACCATACGTACCAACAGAGCCTGGGACGCCTGCGGCAACCTGTCGAATTGCTGAATGAAATGCTGTTCGTCAGTATCGAGCAAATCGGCATAGCGCTGCCCCAGCCAATGCAGGACCTGGCG
>NZ_JAEILC010000011.1:0-358 GCF_016307435.1 Pseudomonas sp. S4_EA_1b
GGCGGCTGGCCGATCATTCTGTTCCTGATCGCCGAGCGCCTGCGTAACCTGGGTAAATACACCTTTGCTGACGTGGCGTCCTACCGCCTGGGCCAGACCCAGATTCGCAGCCTGTCGGCTTGCGGTTCGCTGGTGGTGGTGGCGTTCTACCTGATCGCGCAGATGGTGGGGGCGGGCAAGCTGATCCAGTTGCTGTTCGGCCTGGACTACCATGTGGCGGTGATTCTGGTAGGCATCCTGATGTGCCTGTACGTGCTGTTCGGCGGCATGCTGGCGACCACATGGGTGCAGATCATCAAGGCGGTGCTGTTGCTGTCGGGTGCCTCGTTCATGGCGCTGATGGTGATGAAGCACGTTA
>NZ_JAEILC010000011.1:369-71287 GCF_016307435.1 Pseudomonas sp. S4_EA_1b
GGTGAGGCGATCATGAGCCCCGGCGGTCTGGTGAAAGATCCGATCTCCGCATTCTCCCTGGGCTTGGCGCTGATGTTCGGCACCGCCGGCCTGCCGCATATCCTGATGCGCTTCTTCACGGTGAGCGATGCCAAGGAAGCGCGTAAGAGTGTGCTGTATGCCACGGGCTTTATCGGCTACTTCTATATCCTGACCTTTATTATCGGCTTCGGCGCGATCCTGCTGGTCAGCACCAACCCGGCGTTCAAGGATGCGGCAGGCGCCTTGCTGGGCGGTAACAACATGGCGGCGGTACACCTGGCCAATGCGGTGGGTGGCAGCATCTTCCTTGGCTTTATCTCGGCCGTGGCGTTTGCCACCATCCTGGCCGTGGTGGCCGGTTTGACGCTTGCGGGTGCATCGGCGGTTTCTCACGACCTGTATGCCAGCGTGATCAAGAAAGGCAAGGCCAACGAGAAGGATGAGATTCGCGTGTCGAAGATCACCACCGTGGCCCTGGGTGTATTGGCGATCGGCCTGGGTATCCTGTTCGAAAGCCAGAACATCGCGTTCATGGTCGGCCTGGCGTTCTCCATTGCCGCCAGCTGCAACTTCCCGGTGCTGCTGCTTTCCATGTACTGGAAAAACCTCACCACCCGTGGCGCCATGATCGGCGGCTGGCTGGGCCTGGTGAGCGCCGTGGGCCTGATGGTACTCGGCCCGACCATCTGGGTCTCGATCCTGCACCATGAAAAAGCCATCTTCCCGTACGAGTACCCTGCGTTGTTCTCGATGATCATTGCGTTCATCGGCATCTGGTTCTTCTCCATCACCGACAAGTCGGCGGCGGCAGAGAAAGAGCGTGCGCTGTACTTCCCGCAGTTTGTGCGTTCGCAGACTGGCTTGGGGGCGAGTGGGGCGGTTAACCACTAAGCTTGTAACTGGATCAGGAAGCGCCCCGGTCGAAAGGCTGGGGCATTTTTTTGCCTGGGGTTTATGGGTTGCTGCTCATGGCCTCATCGGGGGCAAGCNNCTTGCCCCCGATGGCGGTAGACCAAACGCCACAAACAAAAACGGCCTCCACTGGGGGAGGCCGTTTTCAGTGCAACTAAGCGATGCTTACTTGCGATCTTCCAGCTTGGTGATATCACGCGACTCGTAGCCGGTGTACAGCTGGCGCGGGCGGCCAATCTTGTACGGGCTGGAGAGCATTTCTTTCCAGTGGGAGATCCAGCCCACGGTCCGCGCCAGGGCGAAGATCACGGTAAACATGCTGGTTGGAATGCCGATCGCCTTGAGGATGATCCCCGAGTAGAAGTCGACGTTCGGGTACAGGGAGCGTTCGATGAAGTACGGGTCGGTCAGGGCGATCTCTTCCAGGCGCATGGCCAGTTCGAGTTGCGGATCGTTCTTGATGCCAAGTTCCTTCAAAACTTCGTCGCAGGTCTGCTTCATAACGGTGGCGCGTGGGTCGCGGTTCTTGTAGACCCGGTGACCGAAGCCCATCAGCTTGAACGGATCGTTCTTGTCCTTGGCCTTGGCGATGAAGGTGTCGATGTTCGAGACATCGCCGATTTCATCGAGCATGGTCAACACGGCTTCGTTCGCACCGCCGTGGGCAGGGCCCCACAGTGCGGCGATGCCGGCGGCGATACAGGCGAACGGGTTGGCACCCGAGGAGCCCGCCAGGCGCACGGTGGAGGTGGAGGCGTTCTGCTCGTGGTCGGCGTGGAGGATGAAGATCCGGTCCATGGCCTTGGCGAGCACCGGGCTGATCGGTTTGATCTCGCACGGGGTGTTGAACATCATGTGCAGGAAGTTTTCCGCGTACGTCAGGTCGTTGCGCGGGTACATCATGGGTTGACCCATGGAGTACTTGTAAACCATTGCGGCCAGGGTCGGCATCTTGGCAACCAGGCGGATCGCGGAGATTTCGCGATGCTGCGGGTTATTGATGTCGAGGGAGTCGTGATAGAAGGCCGACAGGGCGCCGACCACGCCGCACATGACGGCCATCGGGTGGGCGTCGCGACGGAAGCCGTTGAAGAAGGTCTTCAACTGCTCGTGAACCATGGTGTGGTTCTTGACTGTGCTGACAAACTGGGCTTTCTGCTCGGCTGTTGGCAATTCGCCATTGAGCAGCAGGTAGCAGGTTTCCAGGTAGTCCGACTTTTCTGCCAATTGCTCGATCGGGTAGCCCCGGTGCAGCAAGATGCCATTGTCGCCGTCGATATAGGTGATCTTCGACTCGCAAGAGGCGGTCGACATGAAGCCTGGGTCGAAAGTGAAACGGCCCGTGGCCGTCAGGCCCCGTACGTCGATAACATCGGGACCAACGGTGCCGGTTAAAATGGGCAGCTCGACGGGGGCTGCGCCCTCGATGATCAACTGCGCTTTTTTGTCAGCCATGTGGCCTCCTATTTATGCTTCAAATCATCAGACAGACCCCCCACGCAGGGCCCGCACCACTATAGTGAGATAAATTCAGATGTCAATTTGCCTAAAGTCTTGCTCCAGAAGGCTTTAACCGGACTTTTTCGTCGAAATTGCCTGCCATTTACGCCTTTTATCCCGTCAGCGCAATCCGCTATTAGGGTGAGGAGCGCGCGTTGTCATTAGTAACCTAACTGTCTATACTCGGCCACCGACCGCCAAGGGCTTTTGGGCTTGCTTTCATTGGGGGTCGCACTCCCTGGGTGGTGCTTACCTGACCAGTGCACTCCCCTACAACTTTGCCCTGATTGTTAGGGGCTCTTCAGTGTGAAAAAAAGCCGTGAAGAATAGCCAACGACCTGTAAACCTAGACCTAAGGACCATCAAACTCCCCATCACCGGCGTTACGTCGTTCCTGCACCGTGTTTCCGGCATCATCCTGTTCCTGGGCTTGGGCATCATGCTTTATGCATTGAGCAAATCCCTGGGTTCCGAGGAAGGTTACGCCGAGGTGAAGGCATGCTTGACCAGCCCGCTGGCCAAGTTCGTAGCATGGGGCCTCCTGTCCGCTCTGCTGTATCACCTGGTAGCCGGTGTGCGCCACTTGATCATGGACATGGGCATCGGTGAGACGCTGGAAGGCGGCCGCCTGGGCTCGAAAATCATCATCGCCATTTCCGTGGTGCTGATCGTTCTCGCAGGAGTTTGGATATGGTAACCAGCGTTACGAACCTATCGCGTTCGGGCCTCTATGATTGGATGGCGCAGCGTGTGTCTGCGGTTGTTCTCGCGGCTTATTTCATTTTCCTGATCGGATACCTCGTCGCAAACCCGGGCATCGGCTATGAGCAATGGCATGGCCTGTTTTCCCACAATGCGATGCGAATCTTCAGTCTGCTGGCCCTTGTAGCCCTGGGCGCTCACGCCTGGGTCGGCATGTGGACCATCGCGACCGACTACCTCACGCCGATGGCGCTGGGCAAGTCCGCGACTGCAGTACGTTTCCTCTTCCAGGCAGTATGCGGCGTCGCGATGTTCGCTTACTTCGTCTGGGGTGTGCAGATTCTTTGGGGTATCTGAGTCATGGCTAACATTCCAACTATTTCCTTCGACGCCATCATTATTGGTGGCGGCGGTGCCGGCATGCGCGCTGCGCTGCAGCTGGCCCAGGGTGGTCACAAGACTGCCGTGATCACCAAGGTATTCCCGACACGTTCCCACACCGTGTCCGCCCAGGGTGGCATCACCTGCGCCATCGCTTCGGCCGACCCGAACGATGACTGGCGCTGGCACATGTACGATACCGTCAAGGGTTCCGACTACATCGGTGACCAGGACGCTATCGAATACATGTGTCAGGAAGGCCCGGCAGCGGTGTTCGAGCTGGACCACATGGGTCTGCCGTTCTCGCGTACCGAGCAAGGCCGTATCTACCAGCGTCCGTTCGGCGGCCAGTCGAAGGATTACGGTAAAGGCGGGCAGGCTGCCCGTACTTGCGCCGCTTCCGACCGTACCGGTCACGCGCTGCTGCACACGCTTTATCAGGGCAACCTGAAAGCCGGTACCACGTTCCTGAACGAGTACTACGCTGTCGACCTGGTCAAAAACGCCCAAGGCGAGTTCGTCGGTGTAATCGCTATCTGCATCGAAACCGGTGAAACCACCTACATTCGCGCCAAGGCTACCGTGCTGGCAACCGGCGGTGCAGGCCGTATCTACGCCTCGACCACCAACGCCCTGATCAACACTGGCGACGGCGTGGGCATGGCCCTGCGTGCCGGCGTGCCGGTGCAAGATATTGAAATGTGGCAGTTCCACCCGACCGGTATTGCCGGCGCCGGCGTTTTGGTGACCGAAGGTTGCCGTGGTGAAGGTGGTTACTTGATCAACAAGCACGGCGAGCGTTTCATGGAGCGCTATGCTCCGAACGCTAAAGACCTTGCCGGTCGTGATGTTGTTGCCCGTTCGATGGTTAAAGAGATCATCGCTGGCAACGGTTGCGGTCCGAATGGCGACCACGTAATGCTCAAGCTCGATCACCTGGGCGAAGAAGTGCTGCACAGCCGTCTGCCAGGTATCTGCGAACTGTCCAAGACATTTGCGCACGTTGACCCGGTTGTTGCTCCGGTCCCGGTTGTTCCGACTTGCCACTATATGATGGGCGGCGTGCCGACCAACATTCATGGTCAAGCGATCACTCAGGACGCCGATGGCGTCGACGCGATCATCCCTGGTCTGTTTGCAGTGGGTGAAGTGGCGTGCGTATCGGTTCACGGTGCCAACCGCCTGGGCGGTAACTCGTTGCTCGACCTGGTGGTATTCGGGCGCGCCGCTGGCCTGCACTTGGAAAAAGCCCTGAGCGATGGCATCGAGTACGACGACGCCACCGACGCCAACATCGAGGCCGCCCTGGCGCGCCTGTCCGCTCTGAACGAGCGTACCGATGGCGAAGACGTGGCAACCCTGCGTCGCGAGCTGCAAAGCTGCATGCAGAACTACTTCGGTGTATTCCGTACTGGCGAATACATGCAGAAGGGTATTGCCCAGCTGGCCGACCTGCGCAAGCGCATCGCCAACGTCAAGATCAACGATAAGAGCCAGGCGTTCAACACCGCTCGTATCGAAGCCCTTGAGCTGCAAAACCTGCTGGAAGTGGCCGAAGCGACCGCGATTGCTGCCGAGGTTCGTAAAGAATCCCGTGGTGCTCACGCTCGTGAAGACTACGAAGACCGCGACGACGAGAACTGGCTGTGCCACACCCTGTACTTCCCGGGTGAAAAGCGCGTTGCCAAGCGTGCCGTGAACTTCTCGCCGAAAACGGTTCCGACGTTTGAACCGAAGATTCGGACTTACTAAGGGTGGCTGCCATGTTGAAAGTCAGTGTTTATCGCTACAACCCTGATCAGGACGCTGCGCCGTTCATGCAGGAATTCCAGGTCGATACCGGTGGTAAAGACCTGATGGTGCTGGACGTGCTGGCCCTGATCAAAGAGCAGGACGAAGGTTTCTCCTATCGTCGCTCTTGCCGTGAAGGTGTCTGCGGCTCCGACGGCATGAACATCAACGGCAAAAACGGCCTGGCGTGCATCACGCCGCTGTCCGCCGTGGTGAAAGGCAACAAGCTGATCGTTCGTCCACTGCCAGGTTTGCCGGTTATCCGTGACCTGGTCGTCGATATGAGCATCTTCTACAAGCAATACGAGAAAGTTAAGCCGTTCCTGCAGAACGACACGCCGGCCCCGGCCATCGAGCGTCTGCAGTCCCCGGAAGAGCGCGACAAGCTCGACGGTCTGTACGAGTGCATTCTGTGCGCCTGCTGCTCGACCTCCTGCCCGTCCTTCTGGTGGAACCCGGACAAATTCCTGGGTCCAGCTGCCCTGCTGCAAGCGTACCGCTTCCTGGCAGACAGCCGTGACACCAAGACGTCCGAGCGTTTGGCTTCGCTGGATGACCCGTTCAGCGTATTCCGCTGCCGCGGGATCATGAACTGCGTCAACGTATGTCCCAAAGGCCTGAACCCGACTAAGGCCATTGGTCACATCCGTAACATGCTGCTGCAAAGCGGCGTGTAACTGACGTTGTAACAAAGCAGGACCGTTGTGCCCGTAAATGCTGCGGCGCAGGCTTCAACCGGCGCCGTAGTTTTAACTTGAGCAGCGACTTACAAAGCCGCGGCTCTTATTTTGAAGAAATGAGACAAGCAGGGGCATTCGGGTTGGTACCCGAACTATCAGCGTGATCCTAAGTGGCTTGTTTTGGTCGCTGCACTTGGCCTTTTGCAAGCAAACTCGGTGTTTTCGCCGGTGGTGTCCCCAAATCGAGGGTGACCAAGCATGCAAGAAAGCGTGATGCAGCGCATGTGGAACAGCGGCTATCTTTCAGGTGGTAACGCTGCCTATGTGGAAGAGCTTTATGAGCTCTACCTGCACGACCCTAACGCTGTGCCAGAAGAATGGCGCACCAAATTTCAGACGTTGTCTTCAGACGGCAACGCTGCCACCGATGTATCGCATGCAACAATTCGCGATCAGTTTGTGCTGCTGGCAAAGAACCAGCGCCGCGCCCAACCGGTTTCCGCCGGCAGCGTGAGCAGTGAGCATGAGAAGAAGCAAGTTGAAGTACTGCGACTGATCCAGGCCTACCGGATGCGTGGCCACCAGGCGGCCCAGCTTGACCCGCTGGGGCTCTGGCAGCGTCCTGCACCGGCTGACCTGTCGATCAATCATTACGGCTTGACCAATGCCGATCTTGATACGACCTTCCGTGCCGGCGACCTGTTCATCGGCAAAGAGGAAGCGAGCCTACGCGAAATTCACGAAGCGTTGCAGCAGACATATTGCCGCACCATCGGCGCTGAGTTCACGCACATCACCGATTCCGAGCAGCGCCAATGGTTCCAGCATCGCCTGGAAGGTGTGCGCGGCCGTCCGGCGCTGTCCGCCGACGTTCGCAGCCACCTGCTTGAGCGCGTGACCGCTGCCGAAGGCCTGGAAAAATACCTGGGGACCAAATACCCGGGCACCAAGCGTTTCGGTCTGGAAGGCGGCGAAAGCCTGATCCCGATGCTCGACGAGCTGATCCAGCGTTCCGGTTCCTACGGCACCAAGGAAGTCGTGATCGGTATGGCCCACCGTGGTCGCTTGAACGTGTTGGTCAACACCTTCGGCAAGAACCCGCGTGAGCTGTTCGACGAGTTCGAAGGCAAGAAGAAGGTCGAGCTGGGTTCCGGTGACGTTAAATACCACCAGGGCTTCTCGTCCAACGTGATGACCTCCGGCGGTGAAGTTCACCTGGCCATGGCATTCAACCCATCCCACCTGGAAATCGTTTCGCCAGTGGTCGAGGGGTCGGTGCGTGCTCGCCAGGACCGTCGTAACGACACTACTGGTGAAAAGGTTCTGCCGATTTCCATCCACGGTGACGCGGCATTCGCCGGTCAGGGCGTGGTTCTGGAAACCTTCCAGATGTCGCAGACTCGCGGCTTCAAGACTGGCGGTACCGTTCATATCGTCATCAACAACCAGGTGGGCTTCACCATCAGCAACCCGTTGGACTCGCGCTCCACCGAGTACGCCACCGACGTTGCCAAGATGATCCAGGCGCCGATCCTCCATGTGAATGGTGATGATCCGGAAGCCGTATTGTTCGTGACCCAACTGGCCGTCGACTACCGCATGCAATTCAAGCGTGACGTGGTGATCGACCTGGTTTGCTACCGCCGTCGCGGTCACAACGAAGCGGACGAGCCAAGCGGCACCCAACCGTTGATGTACCAGCAGATCACCAAGCAGCGCACTACCCGTGAGCTGTACGCCGAAAGCCTGACCAAGGCAGGTGTGGTGGACGAAGCGCGTGTTCAGGCGAAAGTCGACGAATACCGCAACGCTCTGGACAACGGTCTGCATGTAGTGAAAAGCCTGGTCAAAGAGCCGAACAAAGAGCTGTTCGTTGACTGGCGTCCGTACCTGGGCCACACCTGGACCGCGCGTCACGATACCTCGTTCGACCTCAAGACCCTGCAGGAACTGTCCGCCAAGCTGCTGGAAATTCCGGAAGGCTTCGTGGTTCAGCGTCAGGTCTCGAAGATCTACGAAGACCGTCAGAAGATGCAAGTCGGCGGCCTGCCAATCAACTGGGGTTACGCCGAAACCATGGCGTACGCGACCCTGGCGTTCGAAGGTCACCCGATCCGCATGACCGGCCAGGACATCGGCCGCGGTACGTTCTCGCACCGTCACGCGGTACTGCACAACCAAAAAGACGCCAGCACCTACGTGCCGTTGCAGAACCTGTACGAAGGCCAGCCACGTTTCGACCTGTACGATTCGTTCCTGTCCGAAGAGGCTGTACTGGCCTTCGAATACGGTTACTCGACCACCACGCCGAATGCGCTGGTGATCTGGGAAGCCCAGTTCGGCGACTTCGCCAACGGTGCCCAGGTGGTGATCGACCAGTTCATCACCAGCGGCGAGCATAAATGGGGCCGTCTGTGCGGTCTGACCATGCTGCTACCGCACGGTTATGAAGGTCAGGGTCCGGAGCACTCCTCGGCCCGTCTGGAGCGTTACCTGCAGCTGTGCGCCGAGCACAATATTCAGGTCTGCGTACCGACCACCCCGGCTCAGATCTACCACTTGCTGCGTCGCCAGGTGATTCGTCCTCTGCGCAAGCCGCTGGTTGTGCTGACTCCGAAGTCGCTGCTGCGTCATAAATTGGCCGTCTCGACCCTGGAAGATCTGGCGGACGGTTCGTTCCAGACCGTGATTCCAGAAATCGACACGCTGGACGCGGCCAAGGTCACTCGCCTGATCCTGTGCAGCGGCAAGGTCTACTATGACCTGCTGGAAAAACGCCGTGCCGAAGGCCGCGAAGATATCGCCATCGTGCGTATCGAGCAGCTTTACCCGTTCCCGGAAGACGACCTGATGGAGGTCATCGCGCCTTACACCAACCTCACGAATGTGGTCTGGTGCCAGGAAGAACCGATGAACCAGGGCGCGTGGTACAGCAGCCAGCATCACCTGCGTCGCAGCATTGGCAACCATAACAAGGCCCTGGGCCTGGAATACGCCGGCCGTGATGCTTCCGCCGCACCTGCGTGTGGTTATGCGTCGATGCACGCCGAACAGCAGGAAAAACTGCTGCAAGATGCTTTCACTGTTTAACGCCTTCGCGCTGACTGAAACCGAATTTTAAGGACCCACAGATAATGGCTATCGAAATCAAAGCCCCGTCATTCCCGGAATCGGTTGCCGATGGCACCGTTGCCACTTGGCACAAAAAACCAGGCGAAGCTGTCAAGCGCGACGACCTGATCGTCGACATCGAGACCGACAAAGTCGTGCTGGAAGTGCTGGCCGAAGCTGACGGCGTGCTGGGCGCAATCGTTGCCGAGGAGGGCGCTACCGTCCTGTCCAACCAGGTGTTGGGCTCGATCGAAGAGGGCGGCGCTGCTGCACCTGCACCTGCTCCGGCTGCTGCACCTGCTGCTTCGGCTCCAGCTGCCGCTCCGGCCGCTGGTGCTGAAGACCCGATCGCTGCACCGGCTGCGCGCCAGTTGGCTGAAGAAAACGGTATCAACCTGGCTTCCATCAAAGGCACCGGCAAAGACGGTCGCGTGACCAAGGAAGACGTGGTTGCTGCGGTTGAAGCCAAGAAGAACGCTCCAGCTGCCGCACCTGCCAAGCCGGCTGCCCCGGCTGCCGCTGCTCCTGTGTTCGCCGCCGGCGACCGCACCGAGAAGCGCGTACCGATGACCCGCGTGCGTGCCACCGTGGCCAAGCGTCTGGTTGAAGCCCAGTCGAACATGGCAATGCTGACCACCTTCAACGAAGTCGACATGACCGAAGTCATGGCCCTGCGTTCGAAGTACAAAGACCTGTTCGAGAAGTCTCACAACGGCGTGCGCCTGGGCTTCATGTCGTTCTTCGTGAAAGCGGCCACCGAAGCGCTGAAACGCTTCCCGGCAGTCAACGCTTCCATCGATGGCAACGACATCGTCTACCATGGCTATGCAGACATCGGCGTTGCCGTGTCCAGCGACCGTGGCCTGGTGGTTCCGGTCCTGCGTAACGCCGAACTGATGAGCCTGGCTGAAATCGAAGGCGGCATCGCCACCTTCGGCAAGAAAGCCCGTGACGGCAAGCTGACCATCGACGAGATGACCGGTGGTACCTTCACCATCACCAACGGTGGTACCTTCGGTTCGATGATGTCGACGCCGATCGTCAACCCGCCACAAGCCGCGATCCTGGGCATGCACAACATCATCCAGCGTCCGATGGCCATCAACGGCCAGGTCGTGATCCGCCCGATGATGTACCTGGCACTGTCCTACGATCACCGCCTGATCGATGGTAAAGAAGCCGTGACTTTCCTGGTGACCATCAAGAACCTGCTGGAAGACCCGGCTCGTCTGCTGCTGGATATCTAAAGACGCAGCTGCAAGTTGCAAGCTACAAGCTGTAGGAAAAAGCAGCTTGGCTTGCAGCTTGTCGCTTGAAGCTTGTCGCTGAATAGAGGAATTTTTTTCATGTCGCAGAAATTTGACGTTGTAGTGATTGGCGCGGGCCCTGGCGGCTATGTTGCCGCCATCAAGGCTGCTCAACTGGGCCTCTCGACTGCTTGCATCGAAAAATACACTGACAAGGAAGGCAAACTGGCGCTGGGCGGTACTTGCCTGAACGTTGGCTGCATTCCTTCCAAGGCGCTGCTGGACAGCTCCTGGAAATTCCACGAAGCCCAAGACGGCTTCGCGATCCACGGTATCAACCACGCCGGCGTGACCATGGACGTGCCAGCAATGGTCGGCCGTAAAGCCAACATCGTTAAAGGCCTGACTTCCGGCGTTGCCACCTTGTTCAAGGCCAACGGCGTGACTTCCCTGCAAGGCCACGGCAAATTGCTGGCCGGCAAGAAAGTCGAAATCACCAAGCCTGACGGTTCGGTTGAAGTGATCGAAGCGGAAAACGTGATCCTGGCCCCAGGTTCGCGCCCAATCGACATTCCGCCTGCTCCAGTCGACAACAACGTGATCGTTGATTCGACCGGCGCCCTGGAATTCCAAGCTGTGCCTAAGCGCCTGGGTGTGATCGGTGCTGGTGTGATCGGCCTGGAGCTGGGTTCGGTATGGTCCCGTCTGGGTGCTGAAGTGACTGTTCTGGAAGCTCTGGACACGTTCCTGCTGGCTGCCGATACCGCCGTCTCCAAGGAAGCGTTCAAGACCCTGACCAAACAGGGCCTGGACATCAAGCTGGGCGCTCGCGTGACCGGCTCGAAGGTCAATGGCGAAGAAGTGGTCGTGACCTACACCGACAAAGATGGCGAACAAACCATCACCTTCGACAAGCTGATCGTGGCCGTGGGCCGTCGTCCAGTGACGACCGACCTGCTGGCGGCCGACAGCGGCGTGAACATCGACGAGCGTGGCTTTATCCACGTTGACGATCACTGCGCTACCACCGTTCCAGGCGTGTACGCCATCGGTGACGTGGTGCGCGGCATGATGCTGGCGCACAAGGCTTCCGAAGAAGGCATCATGGTTGTCGAGCGCATCAAGGGCCACAAAACCCAGATGAACTACGACCTGATTCCATCGGTTATCTACACCCACCCGGAAATTGCATGGGTCGGCAAGAACGAACAGCAGTTGAAAGCTGAAGGCGTTGAAGTTAACGTCGGCACCTTCCCGTTCGCCGCTTCTGGCCGTGCCATGGCAGCCAACGACACCGGTGGTTTTGTCAAAGTCATTGCTGATGCCAAGACTGACCGTGTATTGGGCGTCCACGTGATTGGCCCAAGCGCAGCAGAACTGGTTCAGCAGGGCGCAATCGGTATGGAATTCGGCACCAGTGCCGAGGACCTGGGCATGATGGTCTTCTCCCATCCGACCCTGTCCGAAGCGTTGCACGAAGCCGCGTTGGCAGTGAATGGCGGCGCCATCCACATCGCCAACCGCAAGAAGCGCTAAGCGAGATAATAAGAAACCACGGCGGAGTTGCCCGTCGTGAGCCTTGCGCGCAAGACTCACCGCGGAATATCCGCTGGACGCAGCCTTGCGCAGCTTTACGGGCCATAAGCCCCGCAAGTTGCGCAAGCAGCAGTCACAGGTGGTGCGGCACTCATAATGAGCGCAGCGCCGAATGCGCAGTACCTAACGAAGACGGTAAAAAGCATGAATCTTCACGAGTATCAGGGTAAGCAGCTGTTCGCTGAATACGGCCTGCCAGTATCCAAGGGCTACGCAGTAGACACCCCGGAAGCAGCAGCAGAAGCTTGCGACAAAATCGGTGGTACCGAGTGGGTTGTCAAAGCCCAGGTCCACGCTGGTGGTCGCGGTAAAGCGGGCGGCGTTAAGCTGGTTCGCAACAAAGAAGACGCCAAGGCCTTCGCACAGCAGTGGCTGGGCAAGCGTCTGGTGACTTACCAGACTGATGCCAATGGCCAGCCAGTCACCAAGATCCTGGTTGAATCGTGCACTGATATCGCTAAAGAGCTGTACCTGGGCGCTGTCGTTGACCGTTCGAGCCGTCGCATCGTGTTCATGGCTTCCACCGAAGGTGGCGTGGACATCGAAAAGATCGCTCACGAAACCCCAGAAAAAATTCTGAAAGCCACCATCGATCCACTGGTTGGCGCTCAGCCGTTCCAGGGTCGCGAGCTGGCTTTCCAGCTGGGCCTGGAAGGCAAGCAAGTTGCCCAGTTCGCCAAGATCTTCGTAGGTCTGGCCAAACTGTTCCAGGATCACGATCTGGCTCTGCTGGAAGTGAACCCGCTGGTGATCAAGGCTGACGGCGATCTGCACTGCCTCGATGCCAAGATCAACATCGACGCCAACGCCATGTACCGTCAGCCTAAGCTGAAGACTTTCCACGATCCGTCGCAAGACGATCCGCGCGAAGCCCACGCTGCCAAGTTCGAACTGAACTACGTGGCCCTGGAAGGCAACATCGGTTGCATGGTCAACGGTGCCGGCCTGGCCATGGGTACCATGGACATCGTCAACCTGCATGGCGGCAAACCAGCCAACTTCCTCGACGTGGGCGGTGGTGCTACCAAAGAACGCGTGACCGAAGCTTTCAAGATCATCCTGTCCGACGCCAACGTCGCTGCAGTATTGGTCAACATCTTCGGCGGCATCGTTCGTTGCGACATGATTGCCGAAGGCATCATCGGTGCAGTGAAAGAAGTCGGCGTTAAAATCCCGGTTGTTGTTCGCCTTGAAGGTAACAACGCTGAACTGGGCGCTAAAGTACTGGCAGAAAGCGGTTTGAACATCATCGCGGCTACCAGCCTGACCGACGCTGCTCAACAAGTTGTCAAAGCTGCGGAGGGCAAATAATGAGCGTCCTGATCAATAAAGACACCAAAGTTATCTGCCAGGGTATTACCGGTTCGCAAGGTAGCTTCCACACCCAGCAAGCTATCGAATACGGCACCCAGATGGTTGGCGGCGTAACGCCAGGCAAAGGCGGCACCGAGCACCTGGGCCTGCCGGTGTTCAACACCGTGAAAGACGCTGTAGCTGCCACTGGCGCCACCGCCAGCGTGATCTACGTTCCGGCTCCTTTCTGCAAGGACTCGATCCTGGAAGCGGCATTCGGCGGCATCAAGCTGATCGTTTGCATCACCGAAGGCATTCCTACCCTGGACATGCTGGACGCTAAAGTTAAGTGCGACGAACTGGGCGTAGTCCTGATCGGCCCTAACTGCCCAGGTGTGATCACCCCAGGCGAATGCAAGATCGGCATCATGCCAGGTCACATTCACTTGCCAGGTAAAGTCGGTATCGTTTCCCGTTCCGGCACCCTGACCTACGAAGCTGTGAAGCAGACCACTGACGCCGGTTTCGGTCAGTCGACTTGCGTCGGCATCGGCGGTGACCCGATCCCAGGCTCCAACTTCATCGACATCCTGAAGCTGTTCCAGGAAGACCCGAAGACCGAAGCGATCGTGATGATCGGTGAGATCGGCGGTTCGGCTGAAGAAGAAGCGGCTGCCTACATCAAGGCACACGTGACCAAGCCAGTTGTTTCCTACATCGCTGGTGTGACTGCCCCTGCTGGCAAGCGCATGGGCCATGCGGGCGCAATCATCTCTGGCGGCAAAGGCACTGCAGACGAGAAATTCGCTGCGCTGCAAGACGCAGGCGTGAAAACCGTGCGTTCGCTGGCAGACATCGGCAAGGCCCTGGCCGAGCTGACCGGTTGGGCTGTCAAGTAAGCCTCGCGCTTAACTGACGCTCCGCCCACAAAGGCCACCTTCGGGTGGCCTTTGTGCTTCTTGGATGTCTTCGACCAATGTGGGAGGGGGCTTGCCCCCGATGGCAATGGGGCCGCCACGCAATCATTGGCTGACACACCGCCGTCGGGGGCAGGCCCCCTCCCACATGTGTTCGTATTGCCAAGTTAAGTACGAAAATGCGACATCGTGATGTCGCTTATCGGACAGTTCGCCCCGCAACAGTGCGTTTGTCGCCCTAATTCTGTACTCTGGCCGCCTCTTTATGCGCCCGCATCCCAAAAGGACGCTTCGCGCTGGAACGGTCGGTCCCCAAAAGGGCCGCCGGTATTTCCCTCATCCACAGGGAATCCCTCTCTAAATTCCGATTCAGCAGTGTGGTATTTCCTTAAATGAAAGTGTTGAAAGGCCAGGATATCCTGGCGTTGGGCTTTATGACCTTTGCCCTGTTCGTGGGCGCCGGCAACATCATCTTCCCGCCTATCGTTGGCTTGCAGTCCGGACCTAACGTCTGGATGGCGGCACTGGGTTTTCTGATCACTGCGGTCGGCCTTCCGGTGGTCACCGTAATCGCGCTGGCCAAAGTCGGTGGCGGCATGGACGCGCTGAGCAGCCCAATCGGCAAAATCGCCGGTGGCCTGCTGGCGGCAGCGGCGTATCTGGCGGTAGGCCCGCTGTTCGCCACGCCGCGTACCGCGACCGTGTCCTTTGAAGTGGGCCTTGCGCCCTTGACTGGCGAAAGCC
This sequence comes from Pseudomonas sp. S4_EA_1b, assembly GCF_016307435.1. Taxonomy (NCBI): domain Bacteria; kingdom Pseudomonadati; phylum Pseudomonadota; class Gammaproteobacteria; order Pseudomonadales; family Pseudomonadaceae; genus Pseudomonas; species Pseudomonas sp. S4_EA_1b. Next base: position 15,265 of record NZ_JAEILC010000011.1, read on the forward strand.
CTCTAGCGCTGTTTCTCTACAGCTCCGTGTACTTTCTGGTGGTGTTCTTTGTGTCCCTGTATCCAGGGCGCCTGCTGGATACGGTGGGGCGTTTCCTCGCGCCGCTGAAGATCATAGCGCTGGCCGTGCTGGGCATCGCCGCATTTGCGCTGCCGGCCGGTGACGTCGGTGTCGCCACCCCGGAATATGTCGCTGCGCCGTTTTCCCAGGGGTTTATCAAAGGTTACCTGACCATGGATACCCTGGGCGCGCTGGTGTTCGGCATCGTCATCGTCAATGCGATTCGCTCCCGTGGTGTTGAATCGCCGAAGCTGATCACCCGTTACGCCATCATTGCCGGCCTGATCGCGGGTGTGGGCTTGGCGTTGGTGTATGTGAGCCTGTTCCGCCTCGGTTCGGGTAGCCATGCGGTAGCCGCTGGGGCCAGCAACGGCGCTGCGGTACTGCATGCTTACGTGCAGCATACCTTCGGCTCTCTGGGCAGCGGTTTCCTGGCTGTGCTGATCTCCCTGGCGTGCCTGGTGACGGCAGTGGGCCTGACCTGCGCCTGCGCCGAGTACTTCAGCCGCATCCTGCCGCTGTCCTACAAGACCCTGGTGGTGATCCTGGCGCTGTTCTCCTTGTTTGTGTCGAACCTGGGCCTGACCAAGCTGATCGCTTTCTCGATCCCAGTACTCACCGCGATCTATCCGCCCTGCATCGTGTTGGTGGCCCTTAGCTTCTGCAAAGGCTTCTGGCAGGAGCAAGGGCGTATTGTTGGGCCGGTGATGCTGGTGTCGTTTATCTTCGGCTGCATCGATGCCCTCAAGGGCGCGGGCTTGGTGGATTGGCTGCCGGCGCAGTTGGCTAACCTGCCGCTGAGCGAGCGGGGCCTGGCCTGGTTGGTGCCGTCGGTGATGATCCTGGCCGTGGCGGTGCTGATTGACCGTCTGCTCGGCAAGCGCAGCGAAGCCATCGCATAAAGCGCCCGCTTTGAGGATTATTGAAATGCCCCGTATCAATCGATACGGGGCATTTTTTATGCTTTATGAGAGCGCAGCTTCTAAAGTTGCAACTGGATCAATGTGGGAGGGGCTGGCTCCCTCCCAACGTTGGAGCGCATCGCGCCACCATTCACCTTCTAACAGGACCCTCATGTCATTCGTCGAAGCCAATCAGATCCACTTGCTTGCCGCCCTGTGGTTCGTGCTGTGTTGGGGCGGCTATACCCGTTATGCCACTTGGAAGGCGCGAGACACCGCGTGCCTGGCCAGTGTGTTGCACTTGTATCGCGAAGACTGGATGCGGCGCATGCTGCTGCGGGACAACCGTATCGCCGACGCCAGCGTGATCGGCAATCTGGAGCGCAATGCCTCCTTCTTCGCCTCCAGTACCTTGATCATCCTTGCCGGTATTCTCACGGTGCTCGGCGCCTCCGAACGCGCCGTGTCGTTGCTGGCGGATATCCCCTGGGTACAACAGGCGTCCCAGGGCATGTCGGAAATCAAATTGCTGTGCCTGGCGCTGGTGTTTGTCTACGCGTTTTTCACCTTCAGCTGGTGCATGCGCCAATACAATTTTGCGGCGGTGCTGGTGGGGTCGGCGCCGATGATCGGCGAGCGACATGTGTCCGAACAGGAGCGTAAAGCCTTCGCACTGAGGGCGGCGCGGGTGATCTCCATGGCGGCCAACCAGTTCAACTTCGGCCTGCGTTCTTATTACTTCGGCATGACCATGCTGGCGTGGTTTGTCAGCCCATGGTTGTTCATGTTGATGAGCGCCGGTGTAGTGTTCGTGCTGTATCGCCGAGAGTTTCATTCCGACGTATTGGAAGTGATGGTGTATACCCCAACCGACACGCCATTGCCGGAGCCGACGAAGGAGGCGGTGTCTTAGCCATCTAGTTAAATGCCGGACAAAGTAAAGCCCGCTATATAAGCGGGCTTTCTTTTTGCAGCACTGCTAATTCAAGCCAGGTCTCAAGAACCGGTGGCAGGTGCTGCTTCTTTCGCGGCGGCTTCGTTGGATTCGGCCTGAGCTTTGGCAGCATCGGCGTTTTCTTTCGCAGCGTCGTTCACTTTATCCTGAGCCTTCGCCATATCTTTCTGAGCTTGCTCAGAATGTGCAGCGGCGTCTTGGGCTTTGTCTTCGGATTTCTTGTCGCAGGCAGCCAGACCGAGGGCAGCGGCCAGCATCATGGAAATAGCTAAAGTCTTGCGCATGGGGTGTTTCTCCTTATTGAAGATATCTACTGGCCTTTCGAGCCTGAGGGTTCAGCATTAGTTCCTTTAATTACGCAGATATATAAACCGCACCCTGCAAGGAACTTTGGCCCGCACCACATACTCCGCGGATTAACACGAATAAGAGTCTAGACCGAATGACCGAAAACTCACTGTTAGAACGTGCCCGACGCTTCGTTTCGGCATTGCGCCATTGCCAGGTGCTGGGCATTACCGTGCATGAGGCCAATCGGGACGGCATGACCCTCGTCTTGCCTTACAGCCCGGCGATTGTTGGTGACCCCCAGTCCGGCGTGATCCACGGCGGCGCGCTGACCTCCTTGATGGACACGGCGTGCGGCATGGCGACTCTATGTGTGCTGGAGGAATTCGAGGTGTGCCCGACCCTCGATCTACGCATCGATTACATGCATCCGGCCGCACCTCACAAGCCGGTGTATGGCTTCGCCCAGTGCTACCGAGTCACGACCGACGTGATCTTCACCCGTGGCTTCGCCTATCAGGATGACCCGCAGCAACCCATCGCCCATGTGGTGGGCACGTTTATGCGCATGGGCAAGCGCCTCAAGGGCGCGCAGGGGCTGGGCGATACGATCAAGGGAGCGCAGGCATGAGTCATCGATTCAAAACACGCCTCGAACAAGCCCATACGCGCGGTGACTATACGGCGCTGCTGGACGGGATTCCGTATGCCCAATTGATCGGTATTGAATGCACACGGTTGGGCGATGAATTGCTGTTTCGCCTGCCGGCCAACAAAGACAACATTGGTAACCCCATCTTGCCGGCCCTGCACGGCGGAGTGATCGCCGGGTTCATGGAGTTGGCCGCAGCGTTGCACTTGCTGGTGTTTACCGGGGCGCCGGGGCTGCCGAAAATCATCGACTTTTCCCTGGATTACCTGCGTGCCGGTCAGTTCCGCGACACCTACGCCACGTGTCAGGTGTGGCGCCAGGGGCGGCGTGTGGCGAATGTGGCGATCACCGCGTGGCAAAGCACGGCGGCAGAGCCGATTGCCACGGCCCGTGCGCATTTCAAGATCGAGGAGGCGAGTCGCCCTTGAAATCCTGGTCTTAGCCCCCAACTTTGATGACAACCCGCCGCCGACCCTAAAGGTCGGGGCCACTGCCATCCAATTGGAGTTTGATGACCATGAGTGTGGAAACTCAAAAGGAAACCCTGGGCTTCCAGACCGAGGTGAAGCAACTGCTGCACCTCATGATCCATTCGCTGTATTCCAACAAGGAAATCTTCCTTCGCGAATTGATCTCGAACGCCTCTGACGCTGTCGACAAATTACGTTTCGAAGCCCTTTCCAAGCCCGAGTTGCTGGAAGGTGGCGCCGAACTGAAAATCCGCGTGAGCTTCGACAAGGACGCCAAAACCGTCACCCTCGAAGACAACGGTATCGGCATGAGCCGTGACGATGCGGTCACCCACCTGGGGACCATCGCCAAATCCGGCACTGCCGATTTCATGAAGAACCTGTCGGGTGACCAAAAGAAGGATTCGCACCTGATCGGCCAGTTCGGCGTGGGCTTCTACTCGGCCTTTATTGTCGCCGATAAGGTTGAAGTGTTTAGCCGTCGTGCCGGCCTCGACGCCAGCGAAGGCGTGCACTGGGCGTCGAAAGGCGAGGGCGAATTTGAAATCGCCACCATCGACAAGCCAGACCGCGGTACTCGCATCGTGTTGCACCTCAAGTCCGGTGAAGAAGAATTCGCCGATGGCTGGCGCCTGCGCAATATCATCAAAAAGTACTCCGACCATATCGCACTGCCGATCGAGCTGCCTAAAGAACAAGCTGCCGCCGAAGGCGAAGAAGCCCCGGCCCAGGAATGGGAAGTGGTCAACCGCGCCAGCGCCCTGTGGACCCGTCCTCGCACCGAGATCAAGGACGAGGAGTACCAGGAGTTCTACAAGCACATAGCTCATGATTACGAAAACCCGCTGAGCTGGAGCCACAATAAGGTTGAAGGCAAGCTGGAATACAGCTCGCTGCTCTACGTACCGGCCCGCGCGCCGTTTGACCTGTACCAGCGTGAGGCGCCGAAAGGCCTGAAACTCTACGTACAGCGCGTATTCGTGATGGATCAGGCGGAATCCTTCCTGCCGTTGTACCTGCGCTTTATCAAAGGCGTGGTCGACTCCAACGACTTGTCGCTGAACGTGTCGCGGGAAATCCTGCAGAAAGACCCGATCATCGACTCCATGAAGTCGGCGCTGACCAAGCGCGTACTCGACATGCTGGAAAAACTGGCGAAGAACGAGCCTGAGCAATACAAAGGCTTCTGGAAAAACTTCGGCCAGGTCATGAAAGAAGGCCCGGCGGAAGATTTTGCCAACAAGGAAAAAATCGCTGGCCTGCTACGTTTTGCTTCGACTCAGGGCGAAGACGGCGAGCAAGTGGTGTCCCTGGCCGAGTACCTGGCACGCGCCAAGGAAGGGCAGGACAAGATCTACTACCTGACCGGCGAAACCTACGCTCAGGTCAAAAACAGCCCGCACCTGGAAGTCTTCCGTAAAAAAGGCATCGAAGTGCTGCTGCTGACCGATCGTATCGACGAGTGGCTGATGAGCTACCTCAGCGAGTTCGACGGTAAGTCGTTCGTCGACGTGGCCCGTGGCGACCTGGACCTGGGTAACCTGGATTCGGAAGAGGACAAAAAAGCCGCTGAAGAAGTGGCCAAGTCCAAAGAAGGCCTGGTTGAACGCATCAAGACCGCCCTGGGCGAAGCTGTCAGCGAAGTACGGGTCTCCCACCGTCTGACCGATTCCCCGGCGATCCTGGCCATCGGCGAGCAGGACCTGGGCATGCAAATGCGTCAGATCCTTGAGGCGAGCGGGCAGAAAGTGCCGGACTCCAAGCCGATCTTCGAATTCAACCCTGCGCATCCGTTGATCGAGAAGCTCGACGGCGAGCAGAACGAAGAGCGTTTTGGCGACCTGTCGCACATCCTCTTCGACCAGGCAGCCCTGGCCGCCGGCGACAGCTTGAAAGACCCGGCCGCCTATGTGCGCCGACTGAACAAGCTGTTGGTTGAACTGTCGGTTTAACAACGTTGTAGGAAAAACCCGCTTCGGCGGGTTTTTTCGTTCCAGTGCACCTTAATCGGAGTCAATGATGAGCCAAGTCACCGTGCGTTCCGTGGTCTATCAGATCGATGGCCAGCCGTATGAAAGCCGCCTGGCGTTCGACGCCAGCCAAAAAGGCCCGCTGCCGGGTCTGTTGATGGCGCCCAACTGGATGGGCGTCAGTGCCGGCGCCGAAGAAATTGCCAAGGCCGTTGCCGGCAAGGGCTATGTGGTGCTGATTGCTGACCTGTATGGGCAAACCGTGCGCCCGTCCAATGCCGATGAGGCCGGTGCGGCGATGATGCCGTTGAAGAATGATCGCCCGTTGCTCAACAAGCGCATGCAAGCTGCTCTCGACCAACTGCAGGCCCAGACCGAGGCGGCAGTGGATACCTCCCAGCTCGCTTCGTTCGGCTTCTGTTTCGGCGGATGCTGCACCCTTGAGCTGGCCCGTACCGGCGCGCCGTTGAAGGCTGCGGTGTCGTTCCACGGCACCCTCGACACACCAAACCCGTCGGATGCCAAGAACATCCAAGGTTCCGTCCTGGTGCTGCATGGCGCCTCGGACCCCTTGGTGCCCAAGGAGCAGTTGCCGGCGTTCGAGGATGAAATGAACGCCGCTGGTGTGGATTGGCAGTTGCTCAGCTACGGCGGTGCGGTGCATTCCTTCACCGACCCGCACGCCAATGTGCCGGGCAAGATGATGTACGACGCGAAGACTGCCGCGCGGGCCTTCCAGTCGATGCATAATTTGCTGGATGAGGTGTTCAAGGGCTGAGTTTTCAGCGCCTGTTCCGGCGTTATCGGGGGCGACCCCCCTCCAACACTTTGACGATCTGAATCCGATCATGTGTGGGAGGGGGCTCGCCCCCGATGGCTATCTCCCAGGCAACTCAATCCTTTCCGATTCCCCCGCAACCGTTGGCCAATCCCCAGCCGCCCAACGCTGCCTGGCTTGCTCGATCACCGCAGGATCACTCGCGACAAAATTCCAATTGATCCGCCTCGGTCCATCCAGCGGTGCTCCGCCCAACACCACCAGATGACAGTCGGATTCGGCAGACAACGTCATCGTCTCTCCCTTCGGCAATACCACTAGGCTATGCGCCTGCAACGGTTCGCCATCGAGCTGCGCGTCACCTGCCAGCACATACACGGCGCGTTCCTCATACTCATCGGGAATCAGCAGCGTGGTGGCCGTTTGCATGTGCACATCGGCATACAACGTGGGCGACAGTACGGGCACCGGTGACTTAAGGCAGAAGCCAGTGCCGGCAATCAAGCGGATCTGCACGCCCAGTGCGTCGCTGACTGGCAAACTCGCCGCCGGGTGATGGCTGTAATGGCCTGGCCCGGTTTCGTGGTCCCTGGGGGACGCCAGCCACACTTGCAGGCCATGCAGCGCAAAACCGCTGGCCTTGAGCGCCTCGGGTGTGCGCTCGACGTGGGCAATTGCGCTGCCGGCGGTCATCCAACTGACATCGCCCGGCTGCACCACTTGATCGGAGCCCAGGCTGTCTTTGTGCTGCAGTTCGCCCTCGAACAGGTAGGTAAGGGTAGAAAGCCCGATGTGCGGATGCTGGCGGATATCCATGCCGGTGCCGGGGGCATAGCGAGTCGGCAGCATATGATCGAAGAAAACGAATGGCCCGACGCTGCGGCAGTCTCGCGACGGTAGCGGGCGCAGAATCGGCTGGCCCTCGACATCTTCCTGGCGCGGGCGAATCACGGTGAGGGTGGTCATGGTGCATCCCTGTCTGAGCGGGTTCGAATGCGCTGAGCATAACCCGCTCGACAGGAGCTTGCCGCTATTGGCTGAAGGCGCCTTCGGAGAGGGTGGTCTCGATGTTGATGTCGGCGGTGGTCATCAGTTTGTGGACCGGGCAGCGATCGGCCACGTGGTGCAGCTCATCACGCTGAGCGTCGCTGAGCACGCCCTTGAGGGTCAGCTTGACGTTGAGCGCGTAGCGGCCTTTTTGCTCTTGGGCGGCGTCGTGGGTCACTTCAACGGTGACACCGGTCAGCGGAATATCCTTTTTTTGCGCGTAGAGCCTGACCGTCAAGGCCTTGCACGAGGCCAGCGCGGCGTCGAAATAATCGTGGGGGGAGGGCGCAGAGTCGTCGCCACCCAGGTCTTTGGGCAGGTCGGTAAACAGCTCGTGGTGATTGATATTGACGCTGTGGCGATAGTTTTCGGTGTTCAGCGTGTTGACGATAACAGGCATGGCAAACCTCACAGGGATGGCAGGATGAAGGTCATGCAGTTATAGAGCATGCTGGCACTTAGGTGTTCCTGCTTTTTTTGGGATGAACCCGGCAAGGGAGGGCAGGGTCTACCTGTATCCCACGCCTATCGAGAGCTTACCGTGCCCTGGACCCGCTTGAGTCTTGCCCTGTTGGTCGCCTGCAGCAGCACCGCCTTGGAGGCGCGCGACTATGCCTACAGCGATGCGCACCTGCATTACGTGGATTTCTTTCAAGAAAGCGCGGGCATGGACAAACTGCTCAAGGCCATGACGGAAAATCGCATCGAGCATGTGATGATTTCTGGCATACCCGTGGCCAAGAAATGGCATGAAGACGAACCCAAGCGCCCACGCTACTACGCTGGCGATGATGCTGATGCCTACTGGTACAGCGCCACCGATGTGATCGTGGCGGCCGCGGTGAACAAGCTGACCCCGGCCCAGCGCCGGCACTTTCACCCGTTTCTGTCTGGCTTCAACCCCAATGACAAAAACTCCGACGCGCATATCCAGCGCATGCTCGACCTCAATCCGGGGCTGTGGCAGGGCATCGGCGAGGTGTTCACCCGTCACGATGATCTGACGGCCCTGACGTCCGGCGACACCCCGCGCGCTAACAACGAGGCCATGACCCGCATTTATCACCTGGCCGCCGAAAACGACCTGCCGGTGATGCTGCATTCCAACATCACCTCCAAGCGCGAGCGCAACCCGCTGTACCTGGCCGAAGTGGAAGAACCGCTGCGCAACCACCCGCACACCCGGTTTATCTGGGCGCATGCCGGTACCAGCAAAGAGATTCACCGGCATCAGGTGCAGATGGACTTTCTATTGCCCACCTTGAGCCGTCTGCTGGAGTCGTACCCCAACCTGTATGTGGATTTGTCTTGGAGCATGCTCACGCCTTATCTGCTGGACGAGGCGGGCAAGCCACGGCCTGAGTGGGTGGCCCTGGTGGAGCGTTTCCCGGAGCGCTTTATGCTGGGCTCTGACGTCGTCGGACGCTTCAATAAGCTGGGTAAGGAAATGCACCGCTTCGACCCCTTTCTTGACGCGCTGCCTGAAGCGGTGGCCCGTAAAGTGGCGCGGGATAACTTCCTGGCCGTGCTGCCTAAGAGCAATCAAGATGACGGCGCTCCTTGAGCCCCCGTACCTGCACCAGGATTTTCCGAAGCCCATAAAAAAGCCCCGAACTAGTCGGGGCTTTTTTATGGGAACAACCTACAGGGCTTACTTGCCCTGCCAGCGCTTCAGCACCAGGGTGGCGTTGGTGCCACCGAAGCCGAAGCTGTTGCTCATCACGGTGTCGATCTTGGCGTTCTCGACAGTCTTGGTCAGGATCGGCATATCGGCGACGACCGGGTCGATCTCTTCGATGTTGGCCGAGCCGGCCATGAAGTTGCCTTCCATCATCAGCAGGCAGTAGATCGCTTCGTGAACGCCGGCCGCGCCCAGGGAGTGACCGGATAGGCTCTTGGTGGAGCTGATTTTCGGAGCCTTGTCGCCGAATACCGCACGCACGCCTTCCATTTCCTTGGCATCGCCGACCGGGGTCGAAGTGCCGTGGGTGTTCAGGTAGTCGATAGGGGTATCCACGGTGGACATGGCCATCTGCATGCAGCGGATGGCGCCTTCGCCGCTTGGCGCAACCATGTCGTAGCCGTCGGAAGTGGCGCCGTAGCCGACGATTTCCGCGTAGATCTTGGCGCCACGGGCCAGAGCGTGTTCCAGCTCCTCGACCACCACCATGCCGCCACCGCCGGCGATGACGAAACCGTCACGCTTGGCGTCGTAGGCACGGGAGGCTTTTTCCGGAGTTTCGTTGTACTGGGTGGACAGCGCGCCCATGGCGTCGAACAGGAACGACTGGCTCCAATGTTCCTCTTCACCGCCGCCGGCGAAGACGATGTCCTGTTTGCCCAGCTGGATCTGCTCGACCGCGGTACCGATGCAATGTGCACTGGTGGCGCAGGCGGATGAGATCGAGTAGTTCACGCCCTTGATCTGGAACGGCGTGGCCAGGCAGGCCGAAACGGTGCTGCCCATTGTGCGGGTGACACGGTACGGGCCGACGCGCTTCACGCCTTTTTCGCGCAGGATATCCAGCGCTTCCATCTGGTTCAGGGTGGATGCACCGCCCGAGCCGGCGATCAGGCCGGTGCGCACGTTCGAAACCTGGTCGTCGCTCAGGCCGGAGTCGGCGATGGCGTCTTTCATGGCCAGGTAGGCGTAGGCGGCGGCGTGGCCGACGAAGCGGTAGATCTTGCGATCGATCAGTTCTTCGAGGGGCAGGTCGATGGAGCCGGAAACCTGGCTACGCAGACCCATTTCGGCATATTCCGGGTTGAAGCGGATGCCAGGGCGACTTGCACGCAGGTTAGCGGTGACGGTCTCTTTGTCATTGCCCAGGCAAGAAACGATGCCCAGACCAGTGATAACGACGCGGCGCATGCGGATAACCCTTAAAAGTTGTCAGTGGAAGTGAATACGCCGACCCGAAGGCCTTCGGCAGTATAGATCTCGCGACCGTCGACGCTTACCGAACCATCGGCGATGGCCAGGTTCAGCTTGCCCTTGAGGACGCGCTTGATTTGAATGTTATAGGTGACTTTCTTGGCGGTCGGCAGGACCTGGCCGAAGAACTTCACTTCGCCCGAACCCAGGGCGCGGCCGCGGCCCGGCAGGCCTTGCCAGCCGAGGAAGAAACCGACCAGCTGCCACATGGCGTCAAGGCCCAGGCAGCCCGGCATGACAGGGTCGCCTTCGAAATGGCACGCGAAGAACCACAGGTCCGGGGTGATATCCAGCTCGGCGACCAATTCACCTTTGCCGTACTTGCCACCCTCTTCGCTGATATGGGTGATGCGATCCACCATCAGCATGTTAGGGGCGGGCAGTTGCGCGTTACCTGGGCCGAACAGCTCACCGCGACTGCAGCGCAGCAGGTCTTCCCGGGTAAAGGCGTTTTGTTTGGTCATGCGAGCTCCTCAATAATCCCATGCGGCAGGGTAGGGCAAATCTTCCCGAACCGACTGAAGCGTTCATGCCTCAGGCCGGCAGCCTACACATAGACTATTGCGTTGTAGTGAAAGTCACAGCGTCAAGGTACTGAATGTACACTTGTTCACTGAAATTTTAAACCGGGCCCGTTCAAGGGCCCGTTTGGGTGCCTAAGACTGCCGCACTTTCGCCTTTCACGCCAGTCGCAGTTGGCTGATAAGGCCGTATTACTGCACCCAACGCTGCAGGACATGCTGCAAATCCGTACGTTTGAACGGCTTGGCCAGGTAATCGTTCATTCCGGCCGCCAGACAGGCTTCACGGTCGCCCTGCAAGGCATTGGCGGTGAGCGCAATGATCGGCAAATCGGCGCAGCCGGGTAACTGGCGAATCTGTCGGGTGGCTTCGTAGCCGTCGATCAGCGGCAGTCGGCAGTCCATCAGGATCGCGGTGAAAATCAGGCTCTCGGCGCTGCGTATCGCCTCGGCGCCGTCGGTGGCCAGGCTCACCTCAAACCCCAGACTGCGCAGCATGGCCTCGACCACCGTGCGGTTGACCGGGTTGTCCTCCACCAACAGCACATGGCGCCCTTCGCCAGCGCTATTTTTACGTTCGGCATCCGGGGCGATGGACGGCAGGCTCTGCTGATCAATAGCCAGAGGGATTTCCAGGGTAAACACCGAGCCGCGACCTTCTTCGCTCTGGGCGCGCAGGGTGCCGCCCATGCGTTCGGCCAGTGTGCGGGCGATGGGCAGGCCGAGGCCGGTGCCGCCGTAACGTCTTGAAATGGAACTGTCGGCTTGCTGGAACGCGTCGAACATCAATTCCAGGCGTTCGGCGGAAATCCCGATGCCGCTGTCGCGCACCGTGCAGGTGAACCACACCAGTTCATGGTCGAGGGTCTGCCAGTGCGGCTCGACACTGACGCTGCCGTGTTCGGTGAACTTCAGCGCATTGCCGATCAGGTTCACCAGAATCTGGCGGATTCGCGTAGGGTCGCCCCGCACCCGTAGTGCGTCCATACCCGGCGGGATCGGCAAGCGCAGCGCTAGCCCTCGTTGCTGGGCGCTATGTTGGAAGGCCTGGGCGCAACTGTTGATCAGGTCGGTGAGGTTGAACGGAATATGTTCCAGTTCCAGAGCTGCGCGTTCGATGCGCGAAAAATCAAGAATATCGTTGATCACCTTGAGCAGATGCTCGGTGGATTCGGAGGCTAGCGCCGCGTATTCGGTCTGCTCCTCAGTCATCTCGGTGGTTTCCAGCAATTGCAGCATGCCCAGTACACCGTTCATCGGCGTGCGCAATTCGTGGCTCATCATCGCCAGGAAATCCGACTTGGCATTGTTGGCGCGCTCGGCTTCTTCGCGGGTCTGGATCAACTGGGCCATGGCTTGCTGCTGTTCGCGGCTGGCCTGGTTGAGGCCTTCGGCCAGGTTGTTGATATGCCGCGACAAGTCACCCAGTTCCGAGTCGTCCACAATCGGCAGAGCCGTCTTGTACTGGCCTTGCTGAATGGCCTTCACGGCGTTGCCCATGGCGCTGATCGGCTGGGAAAGGCTGGCGGCCAGGCGTCGGGCGAGCAAGAAGGTAAACAGCAGCGTGAACAGCGCGAGAATCCCGGCCTTGAACAGGATTTCCTGGTGGCGTTGGCTGAACGCATCGTTGGACATGCCGACAATGACCCGGCCCAGATAATCCGCGCGCGGGGCCTTCGGCTCGGTGAGGTTGTCCTGGAAAAAGTCATTGCCCAGCTGAATGTGCTGCAGACGAATCGGCGCCTGGAACACTTTCACCGACAGCGAGCGGTCATGTTTTTCCGAGGGCTGTTCGACATATACCAAGATATTTTCGGCGCTGTCCTGGATTTCCAGAAAACGCACATGGGGCGTTGCCAGGGTGGCGCGCAGCAGGCTTTCGAGCACATCGTTGTTGCCGGAAATCACTCCGTATTCGGTGGCCGGGGCCAGTTGGTTGGCGATTAATTGGCCGGTGTGATCCAGCTCCTGGCGCAAGTCCTGGATACGCACGAAGGTAAAGAAGCTGATCAACAGCAACGTCAGTAGCAACGCCGGCCCCAAGGTAATGAGCTGGGTGCGGGTGTTGATGCCCCAACGACGGCGCAGGCTCATGGGCGTTTTTCTCCTTCGGCCAGGCGGGCGGCGACGTTGGCTTCGTCGAACTGTTCGATGCCCAGTGAGCGCGCCACTTGCGGGTTGCCCACGACTTTGAAGTGGTCCGGATACAGCGAGCGCGGCCAGTTGGCCGGGGCGTGGTCGAGCAGGCGGTCCAGCACCGCCAGCCAATCGGCCTGGTCGCTGTAGGTACTGGCCAAGCTGCCGGCCCGCACGAATCCTGCATTTGGGCCCACCAATGGCAATTGTTGGGCATAACTGCTCAGTAACAGGTTTTTCGCGGTTTTCGGGTTGTACAGCTGTGGGTCATCCAGGCCGAGCAGTACGTCGCTATTCCTGAACAGGTTTTGCAGCGGGCGACTGTCACTGATGGTGTCCCAGCGCTGGGGCACGATGGTCATGTCCAGGGGCTCCGCATGCTGGCGCAGTTCCGGCAGCAGGAACTCGCTCTCGGTGCCGTAAAGCACACCGATGCGGCGGGCTCGCGGCAGGATGCTGGCAATCAGGCGCAATTGCCGTTCCAGAGGCGGATCGCTCCACAGCAAGCTCACGCGCGGATGCTGGGCGGCGCCAGGACGCTGGTGAGCCTGCAACCGGCTGATACGCAGCACCAGTGTCGGTGGGCCCAGGTTGTCTTGCAGGCGCCAATCGAGGCTGGCCAAGTCCAGCAGGATCAGGCGCGTGCTGGCAGGCACGCGACCGGGGGCGGGTAAGTCTTTGAGCGGGGTGAACGTTACGTGGTCTTCGGGACGTTGCTGGGCCAGGGCCTGGGTGAAAGCATGCACACCGTCACTGTCTTCGGCGGCGGTCAGCAGGATCTCGGCCGCCCACGTCGGCGACGCCAGCAGCAGGCACGCCAGCAGCGCACAATGGCGCCAGAGCTTATGGATAGAAAGGGAAGTCATCCGTGACGGGCCTGCCATGCTAGAACTCTAACTCTGCGCTGAAATACAGCACATGGCGCTGGTCGTAGGTGTTATCAGCCCAGGTGGTCGGCTGGTCGTCGAGGCGTTGTTGCAACATGCCGGCCAGCTCCACATTGGCTTTGCCCAACGCGATGCGCTTGGCCACCCGCAAGTCGACCCGTTCGAAGCGGTATTGGTTGAGCGCATCGTCGCCGTAGTAGAACAGCGCGCTGGACCAGCCATGCCCCCATTCACGCAGCCAGCCGGCCGAGCCACTGTTGCGCGCGGTTTGCGCTTTGTCCAACCGGTTGCTGGCGCTGGCATCGACATACGCATACGTCAGCCGCAGGCGGTCGGCGTTACTCACGCGCCAGTCGAACTGAGATTCGGCGCCGGTAAAGCGCGAGCTGTTGGCGTTGCTGGCGATGTATTGGTTATTGCGCAACGGCGAACTGATCATGTCGGTGATTTCGTCATAGAACAGTTTTACGTCCATGTTCAACCCGATGTCGGCGAAGAAGCCGTTATAGCCCAGTTCCCGCGAGCGCATCCGCTCTTTGTCGAGGTTACCCGGCCCCCGGGTTTTGACGAAGTATTGCGCGGAGGTCTGGCCAAACGCCGGGGAACTCAGGTTGGTGACGCGGTAGCTCCAGTTGACGTTGTTCTCGAACATGTCCGGCGAGCGGATCGCCTCGGAGTACACGGCGCGCAGGCCATGGCGCGGGTTGATCAGATAGTTGACCGCCACCCGTGGTGTCAGTGAATTGCCGCTCAGGTGGGTGTCTTCATACATGGCGCCGCCCTGCAGCAGCCAATGTTCGCTGGCGCGCCATTCCAATTGGCCGAACAGGCGCCAGGTGGTGTCGTCCAGGGTGCCGTTGAAGTAGGTGTCGGAGTCGGCGCGGTCGTAGCGGTAGTTCATGCCGCTGACCAGGCGCAGGCTGTCGGACAGGCTCAGCGTGTCCTGCAGCTCCAGGTCGTAGCGGCTTTCGCGGGTGCTTTGGTCGATATCGCCGCAGACGCTCTGGTTGGCGCCGTTGCGCCATTGATCCAACACCTGATTGGCCAGCGCTTGTTCGGCGGCACTGCCCGGTGGTGCGCTGCCTTGGCTGTAGACCTCCATATGCCGGGCCAGTTTTTCCGCGTAGTTGGGGTTCAATTGCCACAGCTGGGTCAGCTCGGGGCTGAACGAGACCTTGGCGTCGCAGGCTTTCCAGATTTGCCGACGATCCCATTGCTGGGCCGACCCTTGGATGTACAGGCTGTGTTCGGGGTTGAAATCGACATTCCAGCGCAGGGAAGCGGCGTAGTCCTTGGCGGTAACGTCAGAATTATTACCGCCTTCGGTGATGCCGGCGAACACCGGGCTGTAGGTATATGGACGCTGATTGGTGCCTTCCTTGGCATCCAATTGCCAGTCGATGCTTTGCTGCGCATTCAGCGTCTGGCTGACCGCCAGGCTGAAGCGGTTGAGGCGTCGGCCGTCACGGCGGTCGGCGCCGGCGGCGTCGTTGTCGAAGCCGTCGTCCTGTTGCCCGGACAAAGACAGGCGCAGATCGCCGGTCTCCCAACCCACGCCCTGGCTGGCATAGAAGTCGTTGATGCCGCGCTCGCCGCGAATCACCTTGACCCGCGAACCGTGGCTGTTGGCCGGGGAGCGCGTGAGGATATTGACCACCGCCATCAGTGCATTGGCGCCATAGCTGACGGTGTTGGGGCCGCGGAACACCTCGATGCGCTCGATATCCTCCATGGCCACCGGGATGTCGCTCCAGTCCACGGTGGCCAGACCCGCGCGATACACCGAACGGCCGTCGATCAACACCTGCATGCGCCGCGCGTCGCTGGCGCTGGTGCCGTGGTAGTTGACCGCCGCCTGATTGCCGCTGGTGTAGCCGACCATCATGCCCGGCACCAGACGCAGCAGTTCGCTGATGTCCCGCGCGCCGCTGGCCTTGATCAACTCGCTGTCGATCACCGTCATGCTGCCGGGTACGGCGGCGGCCGATTGCTTGAGGCGCGTGGCGGTCAATACCTGCGGCAGCGGCTGGCTGTCGAGGAATAGATCGTCGGCCAGCACGGCGTTGCTGCACAACAGCATCAGCAAGAGAGAGGAGCGCGGAGGAGGGCCCAGATACACGGTGCGGCCTTGATAATGACGGATAGCCGCCCATGTTAACTGAGGCGCGGCCATTTGCCATTCGTCGCGCCCGTAATTACGTCATGCCGCTATGGCATTTTCCGACAAACGCGCGAATTGACACGGGGGCTGGCCGCAAGCGGGTCGCTCCGTATAATGCCGCCATCGCCACTGGTATGGATTAACGGATTGCATATGACTGAACAGCGCCCTATTGCGGTCCTGGGAGGCGGAAGTTTCGGTACCGCCGTGGCTAACCTGCTGGCGGAGAACGGCCACCCGGTGCGCCAGTGGATGCGTGATCCCGAACAGGCCGAGGCCATCCGTGTACACCGGGAAAACCCGCGCTACCTTAAAGGCATCAAGATTCATCCGGCAGTCGAGCCGGTCACCGATCTGCTGACCACTCTTACAGACTGCGAGCTGTGTTTCGTCGCGCTGCCCTCCAGCGCCTTGCGCGCGGTGCTATCGCCCCATGCCGAACGCCTGGCGGGCAAGATGCTGGTCAGCCTGACCAAGGGCATCGAGGCGCAGACTTTCAAACTGATGAGCCAAATCCTCGAAGAAATCGCGCCCCAGGCCCGCATCGGCGTGCTATCCGGGCCGAACCTGGCGCGGGAAGTGGCCGAGCACGCCTTGACCGCCACCGTGGTGGCCAGTGACGACGAAGTGCTGTGCGAGCGCGTCCAGGCGGTGTTGCATGGCCGCACGTTCCGGGTCTACGCCAGCAGCGACCGTTTTGGCGTGGAGCTGGGCGGCGCCCTGAAAAACGTCTACGCGATCATCGCCGGCATGGCGGTGGCACTGGGCATGGGCGAAAACACCAAGAGCATGCTGATCACCCGCGCCCTGGCGGAGATGACCCGCTTCGCGGTGAATCAGGGGGCCAATCCGATGACCTTTCTCGGGCTGGCCGGCGTGGGCGATTTGATCGTCACCTGCTCGTCGCCCAAGAGCCGCAACTACCAAGTGGGCTTCGCCCTCGGCCAGGGTTTGAGCCTGGATGAGGCCGTCACGCGCCTGGGCGAAGTGGCCGAAGGGGTCAACACGCTCAAAGTGCTCAAGGCCAAGGCCCAGGAGGCGGGTGTGTATATGCCGCTGGTCGCCGGGTTGCACGCGATCCTGTTCGAAGGGCGCACCTTGAACCAGGTCATCGAACTGCTGATGCGGGCCGAGCCCAAAACCGACGTCGACTTTATTTCCACCAGTGGTTTCAACTGAGGAACGCACCATGAACGATCCGAAAGCAGCCCCCAAGTATGAAGCCATCGGCCTGCGCATCCTGTGGATGCTGGTGTTTGCCCTGGTCTGGCAAGTGGCGCAGTTTCTCCTCGGTGTGCTGGTGGTGGTGCAATTGATTTATCGCCTGATCTACGGCGCGCCGAACCTCGGCTTGATGAATGTCGGCGACAGCCTCAGCCAGTTCCTGGCGCAGATCGGTCGTTTCGGCAGTTTCCATACCGAGCAAAAGCCTTGGCCGTTCGCTGATTGGCCGGCACCGCGCGTACCCGAAGGCGAAGCGGCTCACAGCGTGCCACCGGCGCCGCACCCGGTCCGCGACGAAGAGCCGAAACTGTGAAGCTGTGGATTCTGCGCCACGGCGAGGCCGAGGCCCATGCGCGCACCGACGCCGAACGCAACCTTACCGAGCGTGGCCGCGCTGAAGTATTGCGCAGCGCCGCGCACCTGATCGGTCAGCCCCTTAACGCGATCATCGCCAGCCCCTACGTGCGGGCACAGCAGACCGCCCGACTGGTGCGCGAGGCGTTGGGTTTTGTGCCGGACATTCGCACGGTGCCGTGGCTGACACCCGAGGGCAGCCCAGAGCAAGTGCTGGCGCATCTGGAGGCTGAGGACAACGTACTGCTGGTCAGCCATCAACCGTTGGTGGGCAATCTGATCAGTTTTCTGCAACACGGCCATTCGCGCCAGCCGCAGCCGATGTACACCGCCAGCCTGGCGCAGCTGGAGGGCGAATTTGCGTTGGCGGGGCTGATGAGCCTGGTGAGCGTAAAAAATCCTTAAGGGATGGATCTTCTTTGTGGGTGCTCTATAGTCAGCCGAGCAAGTGCTTGGTTGGTTATAGTCGGACCACAGAGGAGCGCGTTCCATGCCTGTCGCTGTTCGTTTGCCGCTACCGGTGTTATTCGAGCGAGAAACCCGTCACCCACACAAGACGTTTCTGGTGCAGCCCTTGGGCGGCGGCGAGGTGCAGCGCCTTACCTGGGCGGACGCGGGCCAGCAGGCCCGCCGCGCCGCCCAATGGCTGCGTGAGCGGGCGTTGCCCCCCGGCTCGCACATTGCCCTGATTTCGAAAAACTGCGCCCACTGGATCATCGCCGATCTGGCGATCTGGATGGCCGGGCACGTTTCAGTGCCGCTGTACCCCAATCTCACCGCTGATTCCGTCGCCCATGTGCTGACCCATTCCGAGGCGGCGCTGGTGCTGGTCGGCAAGCTCGACGACTGGCCCGCCATGGCGCCTGGCGTGCCCCACGGCGTCCCGACCATTAGCCTGCCGTTGTGCCCGCCTGGCGTGTTCGATTTCAGTTGGGCCGATCTACAAGCCTGCGCACCGATTGAGGACGATCCGACGCCCGATGCCACGGCGCTTGCAACCATCATCTACACCTCCGGCACCACCGGCCTGCCTAAAGGCGTGATGCACAGCTTCGGCGCCTTGGGGTTTGCCGCCACCCGTGGCACGCAACTGTTCGGCCTGGGGGAGGGCGATCGGTTGCTGTCGTACCTACCGCTGTGCCATGTGGCAGAGCGGATGTTCGTGGAATTGGCGGCGATCTACACCGGGCAAACGGTATTTTTCGCCGAGAGCCTCGACACATTTCTAACCGACCTGCGCCGGGCGAGGCCGACCGCTTTGTTCGGCGTACCGCGGATCTGGAGCAAATTCCAACTGGGTGTCTACTCCAGGGTGCCGCCGCGCCGCCTGGATAGGCTATTGCGCCTGCCGTTTATCGGGCCGCGTATAGGCCGCAAGGTCCTTGCCGGCCTGGGGCTGGACGCGCTGCGCGTTGCGCTGTCCGGCGCGGCGCCAGTGCCCGAAGCTCTGCTGCACTGGTATCGGCGCCTCGGGCTGGATGTACTGGAGGTGTACGGGATGACCGAAAGTTGCGGCTATTCCCACGTATGCCGCCCCGGCCAGCAGACCATCGGCTGGATCGGCACCCCATGCCCCGACGTCGAGGTGCGCATCGACCCCGCCGGTGAAGTGCAAGTGCGCAGCGAGGCCACCATGCTCGGTTACTTCAAAGACCCGGATAAAACCCGCGAAACCCTCACCGCCGACGGTTTCCTGCGTACCGGTGACAAGGGCGAGCAGGATGCCGAGGGGCGCCTGCGCCTGACCGGACGGCTCAAGGAAATCTTCAAGACCAGCAAGGGCAAATACGTCGCGCCAGCGCCCATCGAAAACCGCCTGGCCGAGCATGCACGGATCGAGCAGGTGTGCGTGGTCGGCGATGGCCTGGCGGCGCCGATGGGCCTGTGCGTGTTGTCGCAAGCGGCCCCGAGCGAAGCGCGCGCGACTTTGCAAGGCAGCCTTGAGCGTTGGTTGCAACAGATCAACGCCACGCTGGATAAACATGAGCGCTTGAGCCGATTGGTAGTGGTCAACGGCGTGTGGGGCGTGGAAAACGGCTTTCTCACGCCCACCCTCAAAATCAAGCGCAACGTGATCGAAGCGACTTACGGCGCACATTTGCACGCTTGGAGCGAGCGCACCGAAGCGATTGTGTGGCAGGATTAGGGTCATCATAAAAACACCAAAGGACACCTGCATGAGCCTGTGGCGCACCCAACCGAATATCGAACACCTCAATGCCAGCCAGAAAAACACCATCGGTGAATTGTTGGATATTCGCTTCGAAAGCTTCGACGACGAGTCCCTGACCGCGAGCATGGTGGTCGATGCGCGCACGCACCAGCCGTTTGGCCTGCTGCATGGCGGCGCGTCGGTGGTGCTGGCCGAGAGTATCGGCTCGATGGCCGCGTACCTGTGCGTGGACACCAGCAAGTACTACTGCGTGGGCCTGGAAGTAAACGCCAACCACCTGCGCGGTGTGCGTAGCGGGCGGGTAACGGCGGTGGCCAGGGCCGTGCATATCGGCCGCAGCACGCAGGTATGGGATATCCGCTTGAGCAACGAAGAAGGCAAGCCCACCTGCATCTCGCGCCTGACCATGGCCGTGGTGCCGTTGGGCGAGAACCCGCCGGCCCGATAGGCATGGCGTGAGTGTCATCATTCCTGGCAGTTACAGTCATTGCCGTGCCTGCCGGGCATGCTGACAATCGAGTTCGGTTATTGCAGATGGATCCGGTATGTCGCAGCACGTGTTTTTCGCCCACGCCAATGGGTTCCCATCGGCCACCTACGGCAAGCTCTTTGCGGCCCTGGCCCCGGAATATACGGTGGCCCACCTGCCGCAGCACGGTCACGACCCACGGTTTCCGGTGGATGATAACTGGCAGAACCTGGTGGACGAACTGATCCACCATCTGGAGCAGCAGCCGCAACCGGTGTGGGGCGTGGGCCATTCCCTGGGCGGCGTTTTGCACCTGCACGCCGCCCTGCGATGCCCGCAGCTGTATCGCGGCGTGGTGATGCTCGATTCCCCGGTACTGACCCGCGCCGACCGTTGGGTGATCCGTGCCGCCAAGCGCTTTGGGTTTATCGACCGGCTGACCCCGGCCGGGCGCACCCTCGGCCGGCGCGAGGAGTTCGCCGACCTGGATGCCGCGCGCAGCTACTTCGCCGGCAAGACCCTGTTTCGGGGCTTCGATCCGGATTGCTTCGACGCCTACCTGCAACATGGCCTGCAAACGGTGGGCGATCGTCTGCGCCTGCGCTTCGACCCGGCTACCGAAATCAGCATCTACCGCGGCGTGCCCCACACCAGCCCTGGCCAAGTGCGCCAGATGAAGGTGCCGCTGGCGGTGGTGCGCGGTCGGCAGAGCCGCGTGGTAATGCGTCACCACGCCAGCGGCGTCGGGCGTTTGCCCATGGGCGAAATGCTCACCATGCCTGGCGGCCATATGTTCCCCCTCGAACGCCCGCAGGATACCGCGACCTTGATCAAGAACCTGTTCGCCCGTTGGGACGCCCGTGAGCGCAGCTGCGCATGAGCACATCAGTCGAAGAAGTGCGCCTGAGCCTGCCCCATATCGAGTTGGCCGCCCATTTGTTTGGGCCCGAGGACGGTTTGCCAGTGATCGCCTTGCATGGCTGGCTGGACAATGCCAACAGCTTCGCGCGCCTGGCGCCGAAGTTGACCGGGCTGCGCATTGTGGCCCTGGACATGGCCGGCCACGGGCACTCGGCGCACCGCCCGGTGGGCGCCGGCTATGCCTTGTGGGATTACGTGTTCGACGTGCTGCAAGTGGCCGAGCAACTGGGGTGGAAACGTTTTGCACTACTGGGGCATTCCCTCGGCGCCATTGTGTCCATGGTGCTGGCCGGGGCCTTACCCGAGCGTGTGACCCACCTGGGGTTGATTGACGGTGTGATCCCACCCACTGCGCCGGGCGAAAATGCGGCCGAGAGGCTAGGCATGGCATTGCAGGCGCAATTGAACCTGCAGGGCAAACGTAAACCGGTGTACGGCACGCTGGAGCGCGCGGTCGAGGCGCGCATGAAAGGCTTGGTAGCCGTCAGCCGCGAGGCCGCTGAACTGCTGGCCCAGCGCGGTTTGATGCCGGTGCCTGGCGGTTACACCTGGCGCACGGACAGTCGCTTGACCCTGGCTTCGCCAATGCGCCTGACCGATGAGCAGGCGATGGCCTTCATACGGCGAGTTGACTGCCCTACGCAATTGGTGGTCGCTGCCGACGGCATGCTATCGAAACATCCCGAATTGCTTTCCCAGCTACCCTTTACGGTAACCACGCTGCCTGGTGGCCATCATTTACACCTGAATGATGAGCCTGGCGCGGTCCTTGTTGCAGACTGTTTCAATCGGTTCTTCTCCGCGCCTTGACTTGGCGCGGTCAACTGCCGAGGCTGGGCGGATTGAACGGGAGTCAACCATGCACATATTCAACACCGATCTTAATACCGCGACGCTTACCCTCGGTCAGGGCTCACCAATCCGATGAGCGTGCGCAACCGATCTATTCGTG
Organism: Pseudomonas sp. S4_EA_1b; assembly: GCF_016307435.1. NCBI lineage: Bacteria > Pseudomonadati > Pseudomonadota > Gammaproteobacteria > Pseudomonadales > Pseudomonadaceae > Pseudomonas > Pseudomonas sp. S4_EA_1b. The sequence goes on from NZ_JAEILC010000011.1 coordinate 37,120, forward strand.
CTCTGGGGTTATGCGTATTCAGCCCGTTGGTGTTCGCCGCCGACGTGCCGGGCAGCCAGGACCTGCCCGCCGTGGCCCGTCAGGTCGACGCGCAGATTGTCGATTATCGCCCCGCCGAAGAAAAAGAACGCATCTACCCCCTGGGCGCGATCCGCAAGATCAGCGGCCAACTGCGTTACGAAGGCCAGGCCCTCGCGCGGGGCCAGACTACCGCCATTACCTATGAACTGCCCCCCGAGCACAGCTCCAGTGCGGCGTTCACCGCCACGCGCGAGGCGTTGCAGGCCCAGGGCGCGCAACTGCTGTTCTGGTGCAAGGCCCGGGACTGCGGCGAAAGCAGCCTGTGGGCCAACGAGGTTTTCGGCAACGCCAAGCTGGTGGGCGCCGATAGCCAGCAGGAATACCTGCTAGTGCGCCTGGCCGAGCCCCAGGCCAATTCGCTGGTCGCGCTGTACGCCATCACCCGTGGTAATCGTCGCGCCTACCTGCATGTGGAGCAATTGGACGCCGCGACGCCGCTGGGCGACCTGTTGCCCACCTCGGCCACACTGTTGCGCGAGCTCAAAAGCACCGGCGAGCTGGACTTCCCCGCATTGAACGGTGAACCGGACGCCACGTGGCTGACCCTCATTTCCCGTGGCCTTAACCTGGATACCACCCTGCGCGTAAGCCTCAGCGGCCCGAATGCCGAAGCCTGGCGTCAGGCGCTGATCGAGCAGGGCGTGCGCGCGGCGCGCATGGAGAGCGGCAACGGTGAAACCCAAGGTCTGCACCTGCATCTGATACGCTGATCGCCACCTGGCGAATGGACCCGCGCCGTTCGCCTAATCTTTCTTCCTAAAGCCTCCTTTTTCAGAGATTCCCCATGCTCAATAACGATCGCCTGCTGGTGCAAATCCTGCTGCTGGTGCTGTTCGGTGCCAGTTTCTGGGTGTTGGCGCCGTTCTGGTCGGCGCTGTTCTGGGGCGCGGTGCTGGCATTTGCCAGTTGGCCGCTGATGGTGTTGCTCACGCGTTGGCTGGGTGGGCGCGAGTCCCTGGCTGCCGCGATCCTGACCTTGGGTTGGATGCTGTTGGTGGCGGTGCCGCTGGTATGGCTGGGGTTCAACCTGGCCGACCATGTGCGTGATGCCGTGGCATTGATCAAGGATATTCAGGTCGATGGCCTGCCCGAGGCGCCGACGTGGCTGGGCGCGATCCCGTTGGTAGGCGAGCGATTGGCGGCGATGTGGGACAGCATCGATCAGCAGGGCGCTGCGTTGATGGTCAGCCTCAAACCGTACCTGGGGCAGGTGGGCAACTGGCTGCTGGCGCGCAGCGCGCAGATCGGCGGGGGCATTCTGGAACTCACCCTGAGCCTGGTCTTCGTGTTCTTTTTCTACCGCGACGGGCCGCGTTTGGCGATGTTCGTCCATCGTTTGCTGGAACGCTTGATCGGCGACCGCGCCGGTTACTACATCGAACTGGTGGCCGGAACCGTGCAACGGGTGGTCAACGGCGTGATCGGCACGGCTGCGGCCCAGGCCGTGCTGGCTTTGGTGGGGTTCATTATTGCCGGCGTGCCTGGGGCGCTGGTGCTGGGCATCGTCACCTTTATGCTCAGCCTGATTCCCATGGGCCCGCCGCTGGTGTGGATCCCGGCCACCGCGTGGCTGGCCTGGAAGGGCGATTACACCTACGCGATATTCCTCGGCGTGTGGGGCACCTTCATCATCAGCGGCGTGGACAACGTGCTCAAACCCTACCTGATCAGCCGTGGCGGCAACCTGCCGCTGGTGATCGTGCTGCTGGGGGTGTTCGGCGGCTTGATTGCCTTTGGCTTTATCGGCTTGTTTATCGGTCCGACCTTGCTCGCAGTGGCCTATAGCCTGTTGATGGATTGGAGCGCAACTCACGCCCAGGGCCGTCGGGACGACCAGGCTCTTTAAGCCCTGGGCAAGCGCATCACCGCGGTCAAGCCGCCGCCCGGGGTTTCTTCCAGGCACAGGCGGCCGCCGAGGCGTTCCACGGCTTCCTTGGCAATCGTCATGCCCAGGCCGACACCGCCGGAGTTGCGGTTGCGTGAGCCCTCCAGTCGAAAAAACGGCTCGAACACCGCCTCGCGCTTGTCCGCCGCAATCCCGGGGCCGTGGTCGATTACCCGGATCACCAGCGCTTCACGGCTGTCGGTCAGTTCGATACGCGCCGTGCCGGCGTACCGCAGGGCGTTGTCGATCAGATTGTTCAGGCACGAACGCAAGGCCATGGGTTGCACCTGCAGCGGTGCGCAGGTGCCGGCAAACTGCACGTCGCAGCCTTGGTCCTGGGCGTTTTCGCTCAGGGATTCCACCAGCGCCTGCACGTCCAGCCAGTGTCGGGTCTCGCTGGTGCGTTGTTCGTGCAGGTAACTCAACGTCGCGTCCAGCATGCCGATCATGTCGTCCAGGTCCTGGCGCATCTGGCCCTGGAGGCGGGTGTCTTCGATCTGCTCCAGGCGCAACTTGAGGCGCGACAACGGCGTGCGCAGGTCATGGGACACCGCGCCGAGCATGCGTGCGCGTTGGCTGACCTGCTCGCGGATGCGCCGTTGCATCAGGTTGAAGGTCGATGCGGCCTGTTGCGCTTCCAGCGGGCCGGATTCGTTGAGCGGCGGGCTGTCGAGGTCCAGGCTCAAGCGTTCGGCGGCTTCGCTCAGACGCTGTATCGGCCGGCTGAGCAGCTTGGCGCCATACCAGGCGGCAATGATCAGCGAAATAAATTGAAACGTCAGGGGCACCACCGGGCCGCCGAACCAGGGTCGCTGATGCTTGGGCAAGGGTTTCATCGTGCCGTCCGACTGCTCGATAAAGGTCTCCTCGGGCGGCGGCGGGGGCGGGCCGTAGTGGTGAAACCAGAAAAACGCCAGCCCATGGGCCAGCACAATGGCCACCAGCAACACGCCGAACAGCCGCCCAAACAGCGTGTTGAAGGTGCCGCGCATCAGCCGATGTCCCGTGCGTCGAACAGGTAGCCTTCGCCGCGCACGGTCTTGATCAACTGCGGTGCCTTGGGGTCATCCCCGAGTTTTTGCCGCAGGCGCGAGACCAGCAGGTCGATGCTGCGATCGAACGCTTCGATGGAACGCCCGCGCGCGGCATCCAGCAATTGCTCGCGGCTCAGCACCCGGCGCGGGCGTTCGATAAATACCCAAAGCAGGCGAAATTCGGCATTGGACAGCGGCACCACCAGGCCGTCGTCGGCCACCAGCTGGCGCAGCACGCTGTTCAGGCGCCAGGTGTCGAAGCGGATATTGGCGCGCTGCTCGCTGCGATCGTCGCGCACGCGGCGCAGGATGGTCTGGATGCGCGCCACCAGCTCGCGGGGCTCGAAGGGTTTGGACATGTAGTCATCGGCCCCCAGTTCCAGGCCGATGATGCGGTCGGTGGGTTCGCAGCGCGCGGTGAGCATCAGGATCGGAATATCCGACTCGGCCCGCAGCCAGCGGCACAGCGACAGGCCATCCTCGCCCGGCAACATCAGGTCGAGCACCACCACGTCGAAAGTCTCGGCGTGCATGGCCTGGCGCATCTCGGCGCCATCGTTGACACCGGTGGCCAGAATACTGAAGCGGGCCAGGTAGTCGATCAGCAGTTCGCGGATCGGCACATCGTCGTCGACCACCAGTGCGCGGGTCGTCCAGCGCTTATCGTCGGCGCTGGCCGGGTCTTTTTGCTCGTCGTTCACAGGGGCGCAAGGAGTTTGCATAGTGCGGTCATCTGCCAGGTGATTGCGGTCAGCATAGGCGCCCAGCCCCATGGCTGGTAGTGCTGGTCGGTGGGTCGTGCGAGCGAGGCTAGCGGCGGGGCGTGTTGGGGGCGTGTCGTGAATGTATCGGATTTGAAATATATGCGCGAAATGCCGGCCTGCGCACGCTTGGTCAGTATTTACCGATCATCGGATCCCGCAACGGCGTCGCTTACGCTACAATCCGCGCCGATTTCGACTTGCCTGAGAGCCCATTCCAATGTCCGCCTGCCAGACTCCTATCATCGTCGCCCTGGATTACCCCACCCGTGACGCCGCACTGAAGCTGGCTGACCAGTTGGACCCAAGCCTCTGCCGGGTCAAGGTCGGCAAGGAACTGTTCACCAGCTGCGCCGCGGACATCGTCGGCACCCTGCGTGACAAAGGCTTCGAGGTGTTCCTCGACCTGAAATTCCACGATATCCCCAACACCACCGCCATGGCTGTCAAGGCGGCTGCGGAAATGGGCGTGTGGATGGTCAACGTGCATTGCTCCGGCGGCCTGCGCATGATGAGCGCTTGCCGTGAAGTGCTGGAACAGCGTAGCGGCCCCAAGCCGCTGTTGATCGGTGTGACCGTGCTGACCAGCATGGAGCGCGAGGACCTGGCCGCGATCGGCCTGGATATCGAGCCTCAGGAGCAGGTACTGCGCCTGGCGGCCCTGGCGCAGAAAGCCGGCCTCGACGGTCTGGTGTGCTCGGCCCTGGAGGCCCAGGCGCTGAAGGCCGCGCACCCGTCGCTGCAACTGGTCACCCCCGGCATTCGCCCGGCGGGCAGTGCTCAGGACGACCAGCGCCGCATCCTGACCCCGCGCCAGGCACTGGACGCCGGCTCCGACTACCTGGTGATCGGCCGTCCGATCAGCCAAGCGGCGGATCCGGCCAAGGCGCTGGCGGCAGTGGTTGCCGAGATCGCCTGATCACGTCAAGCGCGAGCCACTGACGAGAACGCCTGCACCCTGACCGACGGGATGCAGGCGTTTTTTTTGGCCAGTGCGCTTAGACCTTCAACACCAACTTGCCAAAGTTCTCGCCGTTGAACAGTTTCATCAGGGTTTCCGGGAACGTCTCCAGCCCCTCGACGATATCTTCCTTGCTCTTGAGCTTACCTTGCGCCATCCAGCCGGCCATTTCCTGCCCGGCGGCGGCGAAGTTCGCGGCATGATCCATGACCACGAAGCCTTCCATCCGTGCGCGATTGACCAACAGTGACAGGTAATTGGCCGGGCCTTTGACCGCTTCCTTGTTGTTGTACTGGCTGATTGCGCCGCAAATCACGACCCGAGCCTTGAGGGCCAGGCGGCTGAGCACCGCGTCGAGAATATCGCCGCCAACGTTATCGAAATACACATCCACCCCTTTGGGGCATTCGCGCTTGAGGGCGGCGGGTACGTCTTCGTTCTTGTAATCGATGGCCGCATCGAAGCCCAGCTCATCCACCAGGAATGCACATTTGTCGGCTCCGCCGGCAATGCCCACCACGCGGCAGCCTTTGAGTTTGGCTATCTGACCGGCAATGCTGCCCACGGCGCCGGCGGCACCGGAGATCACCACCGTCTCACCGGCCTTCGGCGCGCCAGTCTCCAGCAAGGCGAAGTAGGCGGTCATGCCGGTCATGCCCAGGGCGGACAGATAGCGCGGCAATGGTGCCAACGTTGGGTCGACCTTATAGAAACCCCGGGGCTCGCCGAGGAAATAATCCTGCACCCCCAGGGCGCCGTTCACGTAATCGCCGACGGCAAACTTGGGGTTGTTGGACGCAATCACTTTGCCTACGCCCAGCGCGCGCATTACTTCGCCGATGCCGACCGGTGGGATGTAGGACTTGCCCTCATTCATCCATCCGCGCATGGCCGGGTCGAGGGACAGGTATTCGTTACGCACCAGTACTTCACCGTCCTTGGGGGTGCCCACTGGGACTTCCTGGTACGTGAAGGTATCCCGCGTAGCGGCGCCGACCGGGCGTTTGGCGAGCAGGAATTGGCGATTGGTCTGGGCGGTCATGGCAGGGACTCGTTAGAAATGAATGCTCAGTGATAGACCCTGGCGGGCCTGGGAGCAAGGTCGGCGAGAGGTGCGAATGCTCGTCGATAGGCCGCGCTGATGGTAGGCCCAGTCGCCTTATCACTGCCGCTCATGCAGCGCCAACCGGCCTTTTGATAGTGCTGACGTGTGCATCATGACCTTGGCTAGACTCCCGCCACGTATATTTCCTCCATAGGACATCCCTCCATGAGCATGACGTTTTCCGGCCAGGTCGCCCTGGTCACCGGCGCCGCTGCGGGTATCGGCCGCGCTACTGCCCTGGCGTTCGCCGCCGAAGGTTTGAAAGTCGTGGTGGCCGACCTGGATGTGGCCGGCGGCGAAGGGACGGTGACGCTGATCCGTCAGGCCGGTGGCGAGGCGTTGTTCGTGCGCTGCGACGTGACTCAGGAAGCCGAGGTGCAGCAATTGATGGCGCAGACCCTGGCGGCGTATGGGCGTCTGGACTACGCCTTCAATAACGCCGGTATCGAGATCGAAAAGGGCAAACTTGCCGACGGCAGCCTGGACGAGTTCGATGCCATCATGGGCGTCAACGTCAAAGGCGTGTGGCTGTGCATGAAGCACCAGTTGCCGCTGCTGCTGGCCCAGGGCGGCGGTGCCATCGTCAACACCGCTTCGGTGGCGGGCCTGGGGGCGGCGCCGAAGATGAGCATATATGCCGCGTCCAAGCATGCGGTGATCGGCCTCACCAAGTCGGCGGCCATCGAATATGCGAAAAAGAAAATCCGCGTCAATGCCGTATGCCCGGCGGTGATTGACACCGATATGTTTCGGCGCGCCTATGAAGCCGACCCGCGCAAGGCCGATTTCGCCGCCGCCATGCACCCGGTGGGGCGTATCGGCAAGGTCGAGGAAATCGCCAGCGCGGTGCTGTACCTGTGCAGCGATGGCGCGGCGTTCACCACCGGCCAGGCATTAGCGGTGGACGGTGGCGCAACAGCGATTTAGGACGCGGTGTGACGCCCCATTCGAAAAGGTCTGGGAGGGATGTGGGGCGTTTCCGGAGCTGGCTAAACGCCGCGATCGAATATGTATCACAAGGTAAATAACTCAATAAAATCAATACTTTAATAAATCTTGGCCACCGGTCATTACGCGCTTCTGTGCTTAACTCGTTGGGTTGAAAACAAACAGTTGAAGTGAGTGGCGCATGGATTTAGGGATCGATCGACAAGCCCTTGTACCGGTGGTGCAGCAAATCGTCAGTGCAGTGACGCAATGGATTCGCAAGAACGAGGTGAGCCCCGGCACTCGCTTGCCGTCGGTGCGGCGGTTGGCCCTCGATAATCTGCTCAGTCAGTCCAGCGTGATCGAAGCTTTAGAGCGCATGGTCGCCCAAGGATTGCTGGCCCACAGGCACGGCGCCGGCTTTATGGTGGCCGAGCCGCCTGTGGCCCATGAGTGCCAATGGTATGAAGGCGCCGAGCGCGACTGGGGCGATTTTGCCGATAGCCCCTTGGGCGAGTTGAAGCTAGGCTGCGGCTGGCTGCCGGAGGCCTGGCATGAAAGCGATGACATCAGTTACGCGATTCGCGAAGTCAGCCGTACCGACACCGCCGGGCTGTTCAATTACAGCACGCCATTGGGCTTGCCCGTGTTGCGTGAACAACTGCTTAAGCGCCTGACGCACCTTCATATCGACACTCGTCTTGATTGCATTCTCACCACCGGTGGCGCCAGTCATGCCGTGGATTTGCTGATCCGTGTGCTACTGCGCGCCGGTGACTGCGTGGTGGTGGAAACCCCGGGATACGGCAATCTTTACCGGCAACTGGCGTTCCATGGTGTGCACCTGCTGGAAGTGCCGCGCACACCGGGCGGGCCGGACATCCAGGCGCTCGAAGCGCTGTTGCAGCGCCATCGTCCAAAATGCTTGTTCACTCACAGCCTGTATCACAACCCGACTGGCTCCAGCCTGTGCCGTGTCGTGGCCGAACGGCTACTGGAGCTGGCTCGTCGCGATGACTTCCTGATCATTGAGGAGGATGTCTACGGCGACCTGCAGCACGCCACCTGCACCCGGCTCGCGGCGTTGCCCCATGAAGGTCGGGTGATTTACGTGGCCAGCTTTTCCAAGACCTTGAGCAGTGCTTTGCGCGTTGGCTACCTCTGCGCGGAAGCAAGTCTTATCGCCCGGCTGGCCACCCTCAAGACCTCCACCGGTTTCGGCACCTCGCGGTTTGCCGAAGCGGTGGTCAGCACGCTGCTGGCCAACGGTACCTATCGCAAATGGGTGCAGCGCTTGCGCAAGCGGCTGAGCACTGAGATGGCCGCTACCTTACAGGTGCTGGAAGACGAAGAGTGGGAGGTGTTTACCGTGCCCGCCGGCGGCATGTTCCTATGGGCGCGACCGGGGGCGAATGCCGTCTCGCGGGTGCAGGCGTTTGCCCGCCGGCTCGGTGTTTTGCTCTCGCCGGGCTCACTTTTCAACCCAACCGGCGAATACAGTGAGTGGCTGCGCATCAATGTAGCCTATGCTTCAGACCAACGGGCTCTGGCGCTGATGCGTGCCGTGGGGCCCGCTAGATCGACCTCGACCATTCTGAAAACGACGGGCGTGTAGCTTTTTGCCATTATTCCGGCGTCAGTGTCTTGTGTTGAGGCCCCTGTCGTTGCCAATCTGCTGCTTGTCTACCGGGCTTGATGGCATCTGCCATTGCAAGAGGATCAAGTGCAATGATTTCGGCCGTGCAACGACGTTTCGCCAACCTGGGTATGGCGAAAAAACTGGGCTTGGGTTTCACCCTGGTGCTGCTGTTGACGGCGGTAGTGGCGGCCATCGGCGTATGGTCCCTGCAAACCGTCGGGCAACGGTTCGAAGGGCTCAAGGCCATGTCCTCGCTCAACAGCGGTTTGCTCAAGGTGCGCTTGATCGAACAGGACTACGCTTTGCACGCCGACCCCAAGGCGGTCGACGCGCTGCATGAGGCCGTCGATGCCCTGGCCGCTGAGGCGGCCAGCCTCAAGACCCAATCCGCTGCCAATGTGCCAGCCATGACCGATGTCGAGCAGGCCCTTGCCGCCTATCGCAAGGCTTTCGATGAGTTTGTCGAACTGACCCAGACCAAGGACCTGGCCCTGGAAATGGCCAGTTGGTCAGTGTCCAGCGTGGCCAACAACCTTGATGTGTTGCAGGCCGGTCTGGCGGACGACGGTGCCTATGGGCTCAAGGAAAGCCAGGGCAAGGAGGGCGCCGAGTTTATCGAGCAGGCCGGTCAGGTTAGCCAGGTGTCGCGCTTGATGCTGCAAGCCATGAACGAAGCCCATGTGCGTCTGAATCAGAGCCGTAAGGTAGACGAAGACAATATCGAGCAAGGCAAGATCGAGCAGGCAGAACAGGCCCTGGCGCAGGTCGAGCAGTTGAAAACCTCAGTCAAGGATGCGGGCTACCAGACCGTACTTGGCGAGGTGTCGGGACATATTGCCGCCTTCGGCGAAAAACTCGGCGAATACACGGACCTGCTGGCTCAGGAAAAACTGGTTTACACACAATTGCATGATCGAGCGGAGCAGGTGGTCAGTCGGGTCAACCAGGCCTATAACGCCGAAGATCAGTCGATGCAGGCGCAATTGAAGAAAAGCGCGTTGCTGATAATCGGCTCGTCGGCACTGGCCCTGCTGGTGGGCTTGATTGCATCTTGGGTGATTACCCGCTTGATCGTTGCGCCCCTGCGCAGTGTGATCTCCGTGGCTCAGCGGATTGCCGATGGCGATTTAAGCGGTCGGATGGAGGTCAACCGGCGCGATGAAATCGGCCAGTTGATGCAGGCCATGCAGCAGATGGGTAATGGTTTAAGCCATATGGTCAGCGGGTTGCAGGCCGGTATCGAGCAATTGGCCAGCTCCGCTCATTCGCTGTCCAGCGTGACCGAGCAGACCAATGTCGAGGTGAGCAGCCAGAAGGAAGAGACCGAGCAGGTGGCCACCGCCATGAACCAGATGACCGCCACTGTGCACGATGTGGCGCGCAACGCCGAAGAAGCGGCGCAGGCGGCACAGACCGCCGACGAGAAAGTCGACAGCGGCCAGCAGGTGGTGCGTCAGAGTTTGCAGCGCATCGAGCTGTTGGCCACGTCCAGCACAGGCGCCAGTGCCAGCATCGAAAGCCTGAGTGCGGAAATCCAGCATATCGGTACGGTGTTGAGCGTGATCAAAAGTGTTGCCGAGCAGACCAACCTGCTGGCGCTGAACGCCGCCATTGAAGCCGCACGGGCGGGCGAACAGGGCCGCGGCTTTGCCGTCGTGGCCGATGAAGTGCGAGCGTTGGCCAAGCGTACGCAACAATCGACCGAAGAGATCGAACGGCTGGTCGGCACCTTGCGCAGCGCCGCACAAACGTCGGTGCAGCAGATTCAACAGAGTGGCGAACTGGTGAAGCTGGCGGTCAGCGATGCGCTGGAAACCGAAAGTGCTCTGGGCAGCATTGCGTCAGCGGTGTCGCTGATCCAGCAGATGAATCAGCAGATTGCCGCCGCCGCCGAGGAGCAAAGCTCGGTGGCCGAAGAGATCAACCGCAGTGTCACCAGTATTCGAGCCAGCGCCGATCAGTCGGCGTTGAGCATGCAGGAGAACGCCGCGTCGAGTATCGAGCTGGCGCAGTTGGGCGCCGAACTCAAGGGTATGGTGGGGCACTTCCGCCTCTGATTGCCGCGCTGACGGCGACCAAAGGCGCGGGCAATTAAGCGTGGTTGGCCAGAAACGTCAGCAGGGCTTCATTGACGAAGTCCGGGTTTTCCCGCGAAGAGATATGCCCCGCGTCCGGAATCGGGATCAGGCTGCAACCGATCAGCTTGGCCATTTCTGCCGATTCTGCCGGTGGCCGAGGCTTGTCCTGCTGGCCGCACATTACCAAGGTGGTGTCGCGGTCCAGGCGCGGCAGCTGCGCGAGCACATCCTTGCGACTGAAGATCAGCCGGCCCAGAGGCACAATGCTGTCCAGCAGGCGTTCCCGGGGGAAGTCTCGCAGGGACTGGCGAAAGTTCTGATACAACGCCGACTCGCGGTCAATTTCGGCGCGGAAGAAAATCGGTGCGATCACATCCAGCAGCGGCTCAGGGATAGCGCCGGCTTCTTCAATCATCTTGAACAGTGAGAAATAGTACTGAAGCGTGGCCTCGGGCTCGGCGCCCAGGTACGTGTCCATCAGTACCAGGCTGTTAACGCGTTCAGGCGCGAGCAGGGCAAGGCGCGCGCCCCACATGCCGCCGACCGACAGACCCACCAGGTTTACGCTGGGGATATCCAACTGGTCCAGCAGGGCCAGGGACTGGCGCGCCAGGTCGTCAAGAGATTGGGTGCGCGGGGGCAGTGGGCCCGATTCGCCGTGGCCCCATAGCTCGGGCACGATCACGCGGTACTTTTGCGACAGTGCCTCGACCTGCGGCGCCCACATAGTGCGGTCCCACAGGTAACTCGAGCCCAGCAGGACAGCCGGGCCGCAGCCCTGGTCGATGTAATGCAGCGGTTGTCCATCAATCACGGCGACAGGCATAGCAGGCCTCTTTCTTCACGGTGTGAGGGGCACTTTTTTACGCTAGTCGTAGGCGGGAGGATAGATGCAAAGTGATGGCATCTGGCGAACAAGGTTCGCCAGATAGGGAGGAGGGGATCAGTCGTAAATGACTTTCTTTTTCCACTCGGCGTCGGCGTCCACCACTTTCAAGCCTTCGGTCAATTCATTGACCTCGTCTTCGGCCGGCTTGCTGTTGGTCAGCACGGTGGAGTTGGCGCGGGCCAGCTGGGATTCGAGCATTTGCAGTTGGGCGCTGTAGAGCACCGGCTCCGGCTGCTTACGCAGGTACTGCACGCCACGCTCGAAAGCCAGGCGCGCCTGGCCCGGCTGGCCTTGTTGCAGCGCATGCTGGCCGAGATTGTTGAAAAACTCGATGTGCAGCAACACCAGAATGTGGCGAATTTCCCTGATCCAGTGCTTGGCTTCGTTGGCCGGCAGGAAACCATCCTGGGCGGCGCGGGTAACCTGGCCGTGCAGGGCTTCGAGGAGGAAGCGTACATCCTTGGCCTTGGCTTCGGTCTGGATCGGTGCGGGCGGGTTGTTAACCGGTATCGATTCGCCCTGGCCAACCAGTGCATTCAGCTCAGTAATACGGTCCTTGAGCGCGGCGTTGGTCTTATTGAGGTTCAACAGGCGCTGATTGACGTTCAGTTCAAGGCGGGTCATCAGCAACTTGAGTGCAGGGGTCATGAGCTGGCCAGGAAACGTCTCGGTGATTTCACCGCAACGGCGCAGGCGATCGTTGAGTTCGATCTCGGTGCGCTGTTTTTCCAGCTTGTTGTTTTCCACCACATGGTTCATGTAGCCAATGGCGATCAGTATTGCGATCCCGGCTATTACCAGCAGGGTGATCATGAGTGGTGTCACCGGTGTGACCTCTTTATAGGGTTTACAGGAGAGTGTAGTGACTGGACCATCAGGCGGATAGGTCTGATCGACCAGATGCCGCGTAGTTCTTTCTTCTCAGGCTCCCTTGCTATCTATATAGGTGAGCGCTGAAATGGTTGGCTTCATATTGCCATCACTCGTCAGGGTGGACTATAGCGTCTTGTCATGCGCCAGAATATAGGCGTCAAGGTGCGGGCGGGCAAAGTGCCCTCGCAGGCCCCAAAACGGGGGCGAAGTCATTGATTTAAATAAATTTATCCTTGGGGGTTGACGACCTTTCAATCCATCCATAGAATGCGCGCCACTTACAGCGTAAAGCACACAGCGAAACGCGGTAGGGAGTGAATGTTGTACGTGTGTCCCCTTCGTCTAGTGGCCTAGGACACCGCCCTTTCACGGCGGTAACAGGGGTTCGAGTCCCCTAGGGGACGCCAATGCGGGAATAGCTCAGTTGGTAGAGCACGACCTTGCCAAGGTCGGGGTCGCGAGTTCGAGTCTCGTTTCCCGCTCCAAATTATGGTCTGCAGAGTTCCATTGGGTTCTGTAAGTCGTTGAAATCAGGGCCTTTGGGTCCTTTTTTCATTCCAGTGAGTTCCACTGAAAACTACCGACAGCCACGACTTTTAAGTCCATTTTTAAGTCCATCAATATGGGTGTCGCGGTTTCCGGATTGTTGCTGGAGGAGCGAGGCCTACGCGACAAGTATCTAGTCCTGACCAAGAGTTCAGGAGCTAGAACATGGCACTCTCAGATCTGGCTGTCCGGCAAGCAAAAGCAACCGGAAAGCCCTACACCCTCGGTGACCTTGATGGGCTATCCCTGGCGGTGGCACCTGAAGGCGGCAAGTCGTGGCATTACCGCTACTACTGGGCCGGTAAGCAGAAACGCATGTCGCTGGGCACTTACCCCGAGGTCAGTCTCCGGGAGGCTCGTTCTTTGCGCGACGAAGCCCGAGCTCTTTTGGCCAAGGGCATCAACCCCCGAGCACACCGTAAGCAGAAGCGGCAGTCCGTCCGCCTCGCGGACGAAAACACATTCAAGGCAGTGTTCGACAAGTGGGTCGAGCATCGTAGTCTCGTCCTTAAGGAAGGGCGGCAGAGCACGATCTCACAGATCCAGCGTATCTTTGTCAAAGACGTCCTTCCTGCTCTTGGGAAGCGCTCAATCTACGAAATCCAGCGGTCCGACCTGCTGGAGGTCGTGGCGAGGATAGAACGCAGAAAGGCGCTCACCACTGCCGAAAAAGTCCGGACCTGGTTTCGGCAAATGTTCCGTTACGCATTGATCATCGCTCCCGGGTTACCGCTGAATCCGGCGTTCGATCTGGATGTCGTCGCGCTGCCTCAGTCGCCTGTACGCCACAATCCATTCCTGCGCATGCCCGAGCTCCCGGCCATGCTCCAAACACTACGCAAGTACCCCGGCAAGTTGCAGACCCAGCTTGGCCTTCGGTTGCTATTTTTGACGGGAGTGCGTACGGGGGAGCTGCGGTTGGCGATGCCGGATCAATTCCATTTCGATAAGGGCCTCTGGATCATCCCCCCAGAAGTGGTGAAACAGCTGCAGCTTGAACTGCGCAAGGAGGGCAAGCGCCCCGGTGATATCCCGCCCTACATCGTGCCCCTTTCTGTGCAGGCTGTAGAGGTCGTTCGCCACCTGCTGGATCAAGTGAAGCCGGCCCAGCGGTACCTGTTTGCCCACTACAGTGACTTGAAAAAGCGCATCAGCGAAAACACGCTTAATGCCGCGCTGAAACGGGTGGGGTACAAGGATCAGCTGACTGGCCATGGCATCAGGGGGACCATTTCCACCGCACTCAACGAAATTGGTTACCCGAAGGTCTGGATAGATGCGCAACTCTCGCACGCCGACCCTGATAAGGTGAGCGCAGCGTACAACCATGCCGAGTATGTCGAGCAGCGCCGCAGGATGATGCAGGATTGGGCCGATAGACTGGATCTCTTTGAGCAGTGCCAGGTTGAAGCGGCTAGCATGCCGATCACCATTCACCTAGAAGGTGTTCCGCAGTTGGCGGGAGGTTTTGATGAAGTGGTCCCTACCGCGACGCGGGCTCCCATCCTAGGGGTGGCAAGCGCAGGAAGCGCAATGCAGACGCTGCCTGCAGCCGCTCAACGCCTATCGGCTGTTTCAGGATCAGCGCCTGGGCTTTCGGATATACAGCGAGAGCGAATGGAAATGCTGGAGATGTTCAATGCACCACATAATCTCCCGGCGGCGGTGTTTGCTGAGATGGCTGGTAAATCACGCAGGTGGATCAGCCACGAGGTTCAGGCCAAAAGAGTGCTTGCGTTGAGCCTGGGTAACCAAGGGCGGCGCGTTCCAGATTGGCACCTAGATCCTCTGAAACATAAGTTGGTGCAGGCTGTTCTGAAGCATTCGCAGGACGCTGATTCCTGGGCGATTTACCGAGCATTACTGAATCCCCATGGAGTACTGGATGGCCGCGCGCCGATTGAGGCCGTTACGTCAGCTAATTTCCATGAGGCTGTTATGGCCGCGTGCTTTACTTTGAGGAGTAGCGAGAGCGCCTCTCTTCAAAGCGCATAGAAAAGGACCAGTTACGAGTTCCGGGCCTTAAGGGTTGGCTGGGAAACTAAATACAGCAGCCCGTGGCTGCATAGCTGAAATTTGTAGTCGAAACGATATAGTGGCTGCGAACCTCGACGCTTGATCGTTAGCTTGCTATCATATTTTTACATTCCGCCATGTTGAGATGCTTGAGGAATTAGAAGCCCTGACGGCCACGAACCGTCAGGGCTTTGCTTTGCCAGCCAAATGTTCAGCTGGAAGGTGGCCGCGGAGCATAGGATGAGGTTGGAGGGCCTTGATATGATTGCGAAGAACAGCGAGGGAAAACACCGCTCGAAACGGGGCTATTCTCGCAGGGCATCAATACATTGCGGATCAGCTTATGATCCGGGGAGATCGAAAATTACATAGGCGCCGTTCGTATCTGGCACCAAATGTAGACTTGGTTGAAGTAAATGTTGCCGGCACGAAAGGACCGTTAGTCAACGATCGACTCGGGGCACCACACCTTCGACCAAGGGCTTGAGAATCAGTCATGCATGAGCCAAGGCCTCAACTAAATAGCTGTGAGTGAACATTGCTTTTGGCCCTTTCTTGAGCCGCCTTTGGCGCTGATTCTATTCGCCGCTGGCGATAATGCCCTTTATAAAGTTAGTCAGCTTCTCTGCCAAGTGCTGCTCGGCCACTTCATTGTTGTTCCATGGGCACTGCCCGTAGATCATTCCAATGGCCGCATGGGTGATCAGTAAAATCGCCTCGCCAAGCTGGTCTGTCTCTTTATATTCAGCGGCAACATCGGCTGAGTACGATCCAGCGCCTGGATCTGGGTTATTTCGTCAACCGACAACGCCAGAGCGTTATCCGGCGGGTTCAGGTAGAGCCCAACCACATCGACTACCTCTCGGCAAAATGAGGGTCGTTACTAATTTTGAACGTGGGGTTTGGGGAGCAATGGAACCAAAAACCAACGTAAGCCCTACCAGCGCTTTTCAGTTCCTTCTTCCCAGGCGTCCATCTCAGGTGCCATGATGAAGATCCCAAACCTGCATCAAAACCACAAGAGGGAAAGTCCAATGCCCCATGTGACTTTGTTCGACCATCAAATCTGATGGCTGTAAAATAAGAAGTACGACTCAATGCCGTCATTCGGTTCTTGGATGCCAGCATTTGAATAGTGAATCACTCGAATCCCCACTCGCTGTGTATCTCCAAGCTTCAAACCCGCACCAAGCCTGTCCTCGAAATTGAAGGATGAACCGAATTTCTGATCGCCAGCAGTAGTGCCCGAAAACATTGCCACACCAATGCCTGCTTCAACGAATGGCTTGACATAGCCCTGCCCAAATTCATACACGAATACTGGCGCAAATGAGAGTGAATGACGCCCTCCCGCCTCATCACCAGCTTCCCAGTAGGTGTACCCAAGATCCCAGTAGCCAGTCAGCTTGCCCGTTGAGCTTTCTAACCAGGACTTGTCCCAATCGAACCCTACACCGGCCCTAGCCGTGAGGCCGCCTTGGCTAGTCGCGCCTAAGGCTCCGGAGATCTCCGTGGCTTGGGCACCAAAGGTGACAGTGGCCAAAATCAATGCGGTCAGCAGCATTTTTTTCATTTTAAGTTCCTGTGAGCTAAACGATTAGGTGATGGACGATAAGCGTCAGCCGCATGCATATAGCCAAATAATTCAGCTTTTTACAGGGGCTACTCATTCATAGTGGGCGTCGTTCACACCTGAAATTAACAGAGTCCGCGCCAAGGTCGCCAATAACATCTGGAACCCGGTGCCTTCCATACGCTCTGTGAGCTACCTTGCCGATCTTCTCGGGTATCGCGAAATCAGTCAATACTAGATCGATGTCCGGCGATGCCAAGGTCAAGGCTGCAATCTTGTTGCTCGCCTGAAGGACTCTATGGCCCATCGTTTTGAGGAGATTAGCTGCCACCTCCCGGACTAATTGTTCGTCATCCACCAACAGAACCTGGTAGAGATGGGTGCCCGGAGGTAGGAACTCGTCAGGCTTGCTCGACGTGCCCCTAAGCGTTAGTGCCCCGAAAAGGGGCGGATTGATGGAAGCGGTAGTTTGAGCTGGGTACTCCTAGCGAGCACGGCGGTTTTCGATTGCAAGCCGTTACACAATTTTCAGCTCAGATTAACTGCAATTGACGGAGCCGTCTGGCTCACATTAACTGCTACTGGCCGGTCTTCGGCCCATATCAAATCGGCGGCCCTGCTGTCGTTTTCGGAAGGCGAATGCACGAAACATCAGAAGTCAACTGCACTACAGATCATGGCAGCATCATTTGCCTTCAATCAGTTCGCCGAACAGTTCCTTGACCTTGGCTTTGGCATCGGTCAGCGCCACGCGGCCCTGTTCGGTGATTTCATACATCCGCCGATCACGTCGACCGGTGCGCTCATGCTGTGAGGTGAGATAGCCTTTCTTTTCCAATCCGTGCAGCATCGGATACAAGGTGCCCGCACTAATCTCGTAACCGTGGTGTCGCAATTCCTCGATGATGCCGAGGCCGAAGATGGGTTCTTCGGCTGCGTGATGCAGGATGTGCAAACGGATCAATCCGCCGTAAAGGTCTTTGTCGGTCACGCTCGGAACCTCACAGGGTCACGCTCAACAACCAGCCCGCGACACCACTACCAACTACGACCAGCCAGGGCGGCAGCTTCCAGAACATCAGGGCAACCAGTGCCACAAGGGCCAAGCCGAAGTCTTGCGGTACGTGAATCGCGCTCGTCCATACCGGTTGATAGAGGGCTGCCAGCAGCAGGCCAACCACGGCCGCATTGATGCCCAACAACGCCGCTTGAGTTCGGGTGTTGCGGCGCAGACGTTCCCAGAACGGTAACGCACCCACGACCAGCAGGAAGGACGGCGCGAAGATCGCCAGCAGGCAGACCAAGCCACCCAACCAGCCGGAGGGTGCCTGGTTCATCGAAGCACCGAGAAACGCCGCAAAGGTGAACAAAGGGCCAGGAACGGCCTGCGCGGCGCCGTAGCCTGCCAGAAATGCGTCATTGCTGACCCAGCCGGAAGGCACCACTTCGGCTTGTAACAGCGGTAGCACGACGTGCCCGCCACCAAAGACCAGTGATCCGGCCCGGTAAAAGGCATCCACCATCGACAGCGTCTGATTCGGGAACATGGCTGTCAACAACGGCAACCCCATCAGTAGCGCAAAGAACAGCGTCAGCCAGAACAAGCCAACGCGACGCCGGATGGCAATCGGCAACGGATCATGCGGTGCCCCCTTCTGAGGTTTGAATAGCGACAGGCCAATGACCGCAGCAATGGCGATGACCCCCACCTGCCCCCAGGCGGACGGCACCAGAAGAACAAAACAGGTTGCCGCCGCCATAATGGTGATGCGCGGTGCGTCTGGACAGAGATTGCGAGCCATTCCCCATACGGCTTGTGCGACCACCGCCACGGCGACCACCTTCAATCCGTGCAGTACACCGGACGGCATCGCGTCCCCGTAGCTGGCAATGCCCAGCGCAAACAGGATCAGCGCAATCGCTGAAGGCAGCGTGAAACCCGCCCACGCAGCCAACGCCCCGGCATAGCCGGATCGGGACAGCCCAATTGCGATGCCGACCTGACTGCTGGCCGGCCCCGGCAGGAACTGGCAGAGGGCGACCAAATCCGCATAGCTGCGCTCGGTCAACCACTGCCGCCGCATCACGAACTCATCGCGAAAGTAGCCCAAATGGGCAATCGGGCCGCCGAAGGAGATCAGGCCCAGTCGGAGAAAGATCAGAAATACAGCCCAAGGGCTGCGGTCAGTCTTGGTGGTATCGGTCATGGTCGCATCTTGATTTCTGGTTTCGTTGGGCCATAATAATCGAATTTCGATAATGAAACACGATACATAAAGGTACGCATCATGGAACTCGTTCTGATCGGCCTTGCGGCGCTGCTGACATCAGGGCTGACCTTTTTCTCAGGCTTCGGTTTGGGAACGATCCTGATGCCGGTGTTCGCGCTGTTCTTCCCGTTGCCGCTAGCCATCGCGGCGACTGCTGTGGTGCATTTCGCCAACAACCTCTTCAAGTTTGGACTGATGGCCCGGCAAGCCGATTGGCCTGTCGTGGCGAAGTTCAGCGTGCCTGCGGCTATCGCGGCGATTCTTGGTGCAGCATCCCTGACGTTGTTCGACCGACTGCCGGCCTTGTGGCAGTACAGCTTCGCTGACTCGGCTTTCGAGATCACACCTGTGAAGGCGGTTATCGGCGGTTTGATCGTGCTGTTTGCACTGCTGGAACTATCCCCGCGTATTCAAGCACTGGCCTTTCCTTCACGCTGGCTTCCCGTTGGTGGGGCGCTCTCGGGCTTCTTCGGAGGGCTCTCAGGCAATCAGGGTGCATTGCGCTCGGCGTTTCTGTTGAAAGCTGGCTTGTCCAAGGATGCGTTCGTGGCGACGGGGGTTGTCTCGGCGGTGATCGTCGATGCCGTGCGCCTCGTGGTGTATGGCACCGCCATGCTTGCCGGTCAATTTTCCCAGGCTCAGGCACTGGTACTGCCTGTTGCCGTTGGGACAATCTGCGCATTCATCGGCGCTTTCGTGGGCAAGCGCGTCTTGCAGAAGGTCACGCTGCGCACGGTACAGCACACCGTTGCTATAGCCATGCTAGGCATAGGAACGGGGTTGGCCCTTGGCTTGCTCTAGGGGCTCCCAGCATCCGGCTGGATGTTGGGGTCATGGCTTGCTAAGCAGTTTCTCGCCATCTGAGCGCAGTTCACCCTTCGGCGAGATATGCCGGTACAGGGTCTGCCGCGTAATGCCGAGTTCTTGGCACAGAACGCCGACCTTGGTTTCGGGCTGCCCCATCGCGGCCATCGCCAGCCGCAGCTTGGCGGCAGTCATCTTGAATGGCCGACCACCTTTCCGGCCACGCGCCCGTGCCGAAGCTAGGCCCGCAATCGTGCGCTCGGCAATCAGTTCGCGCTCAAATTCGGCCAACGCCGCGAAGATGCCGAAGACCAGCTTGCCGGCGGCGGTTGTGGTGTCGATGGCCGCGCCGTGGCCGGTCAGCACCTTGAGGCCGACGCCGCGCCCGGTCAGATCGTGCACGGTGTTAATCAGATGCCGCAGATCGCGCCCGAGCCTATCCAGCTTCCACACGACGAGCGCATCCCCCTCCCGCAGCGCCTTCAGGCAGGCCGTCAGGCCAGGGCGATCCTCGCGCTTGCCGGACGCCTGATCTTCATAGAGCTGCGCCGGATCGACGCCGGCCGCAATCAGCGCGTCGCGCTGCAAATCGGTGGCCTGGGAGCCGTCCGCCTTCGATACCTGGATGTAGCCGATCAGCATGTTTCTCCTGTCACATATACGTTCGTTTTGTCGAACCGTTGCATTGCCCGTTGTGGTTGGCGTATAAACACATAAACACCTATTAGCGGAGAACGCCATGAATACCATTCGCTGGAATGTCGCCGTCTCGGCCGACACCGACCAGTCGCTTCGGATGTTTCTGGCCAGCCAGGGCGGTGGCCGGAAAGGCGACCTGTCGCGCTTCATCGAAGAGGCTGTGCGGGCGCACATCCTGGAACTGAGCGCCGAGCAGGCCAAGGCCGCCAATGCCCATCTGAGTGAGGCAGAATTGACCGACGCGGTTGACGAAGCGCTCGCCTGGGCACGTAAGCGCTGATGCGGGTCGTGTTGGATACCAACATCCTGTTCAGCGCCCTGATCTCGCCGCATGGCGCGCCCGATGCGATTTACCGTGCCTGGCGCGCCTCGCGTTTCGAGGTGGTGACCTCGTGGATGCAGCTCGATGAAATTCGCCGGGCCAGCCGCTACCCCAAGCTCCAGGCCATTCTTCAGCCCGCCAAAGTGGGAGCCATGATCAATAACCTGCAACGGGCTGTGGTACTGGAGCGTTTGACCATCGAGGTCGAAGCCGATGATCCGGATGACTCGTTTCTGCTGGCCATGGCCTTGGCAGGCGATGCGGACTACCTGGTGACCGGTGATCGCCGCGCTGGCCTGCTGCAACGCGGGCACATCGAGCGCACGCGGATCGTCACGCCCGCCGTGTTCTGCGCCGAGGTGCTGTGATCGATGCCGGTCGGTTTTCTGACTCAGGAGCAACGCGACGGTTTTGGCCGCTATGTCGATGCCCCCAGCCGTGAATAACTGGAACGTTACTTCCACCTGAGCGATGAAGACCGTGAAGCCGTCCAGGTGCTGCGGGGTAACCATAACCGCCTGGGTTATGCCGTTCTGCTGACCACCGTCCGCTTCGTGGGAGTTTTGCCGGACAAGCCCACCGCCGTGCCAGTGGAAGTTTTACATGTGCTTTGTCGCCAGCTTTTCTGGAAGCGCTGCTGCGCGACCTGTTTAGCAAATGCGGATAAGGCTGACAAAAAGGCGTACACGCATGCGCAGCCTGAAAGACCCTTATCGGGCGGCCGCGGCGGTCGCCGACGCGTGTAAGGTCGTGCTGGATAGCTCGATCAGCGATGACAGCGTGCGCGCCCGGTTTTTAACGACCTGCCGAGGACTACCCTGGAAAAGGCTCTGGAAGAGGTCAATGCGCTGATCCGTCCGGTCGATGACGTGTATTTCCTCGCACTGGAAGAGCGTTACCGCAGTGTGCGCCGCTTCCTGCCTGCTCTGCTCAAGCACATCCGCTTTGGCTTCAGCCCGGCCGGCAAGGGCGTGGCCGCCAGCCTCGACTGGTTGCAACTGAGCTTTCCCCATAGGAAACCGGAGGATGATGCGCCGCAGGAGATCGTGGCCAAGGGCTGGCAGAAGCAGATTACCCGAGAAGATGGTTCCCTCGACATGGGCGCCAATGTGTTCTGCACGCTCGATGCCCAGCGTACCACGCTACGCCGCCGCGATGTCTTCGTCTCGCCCAGTTGGCGCTATGCCGATCCCCGTCTCGGTCTGCTCGACGGGGCCGAGTGGCTGGCGGCGCGGCCGATCATCTGCCGTCGCTGGGCCTGAACATCGACGTCGGCACCACCCTGGACGCGCTGAGCGCGGAACTGGACGCCACTTGGCAGGCGGTGACCGCCCGCCTGCCCGATAACCCCGCGATTCAACTGAGCGAGAACACCGAGGGCAAGACTGAGCTGTCGCTCGGGGCGCTGGACAAGCTGGACGAGCCCAGCGCGTTGCTGCAACTGCGTGCGGCCGTGGCCGACTTGCTGCCGCGTGTCGATCTGCCGGAAATCCTTCTGGAGATCGCTGCCCGCACCGGCTTTGCCGAGGCGTTCACCCATGTGTCCGAACGCAATGCACGGGCCGACAACCTGGTCACCGGCCTCTGCGCGGTGCTGCTGGGCGGGGCCTGCAACATCAGCCGGGAACCCTTGATCCGCAACGACAATCCGGCGTTGCGCCGTGAACGACTGTCCTGGGTTAGCCAGAACTATATCCGTGACGACACCCTGTCAGCGGCTAACGCCATTCTGGTGGGTGCGCAAAGCCAACTGGAGCTGGCTCAGGTCTGGGGTGTGGTGAGGTCGCCTTCGCCGATGGCATGCGCTTCGTCGTACCGGTGTGCACCGTGCATGCCGGGCCCAACCCGAAGTACTTCGGTAGCGGCCGGGCGTCACCTGGTACAACCTGATCTCCGACCAGTTCTCCGGCCTCAAGGCCATCACCGTGCCTGGCACTCTGCGCGACAGCTTGGTACTGCTGGCCGTGGTGCTGGAACAGCAGACCGAGTTGCAGCCGACGCAAATCATGACCGACACCGGAGCCTACAGCGATGTGGTGTTCGGGCTGTTCCGCCTGCTTGGCTACCACTTCAGTCCGCGGCTGGCCGATGTCGGCGGTACCCGCTTCTGGCGCACGCGCCCGGACGCGGACTACGGCAAGCTCAACGGGCTGGCCCGCCAGTCGGTCAAGCTCGACCTGATCGCGCACCCTGCAAACCGGGGATCGCACCACTCGGTTAGTCCAGGCGCTGGCCGAGTTCGGGCGGATCGAGACAACCCTGCACACGCTGACCTACATTGATGGCGAGTCCAAGCGCCGCGCCACCCTGACCCAATTGAATCGGGGCGAAGGCCGACACAGCCTGGCCCGCGCCGTGTTCCATGGCAAACGCGGCGAGTTGCGTCAGCGCTACCGCGAAGGCCAGGAGGACCAGCTCGGTGCCTTGGGCCTGGTGGTGAACATCATCGCGTTATGGAACATGCTCTACATGACGGCGGCCGTGGAACGGCTCAAGCAGCACGGCTACCCGGTGCTGGAAGAGGATTTGGCCCGGTTATCACCGCTGATCTACTAGCACATCAACATGCTCGGGCGGTATTCGTTCGCGGTGCCGGAAGAAGTCGCGCGCGGCGAGCTGCGGCCGCTGCGCAATCCAGACGACGATCTGTGATCTGAACCGGTCTGCGCTTTATGCATCTGCGGGTGCCTATAACTACGGCTGTGTCCAACCAAACTGAGGAGCAGGCCGACGTCGAACTTTAGGCGTAGCACCTCTCGGATTTTACGCATGGATATACGCTCCACGACAACCTCTTCAACCTCTTCGCTTCGATAGAAGAGGTCGGTCGATGGTAATGAATAGTCCTGAGTCGCTGCCTGCCTGAGCGTAGGTCGGAACTGTGAGAAGTCACTGGTCTAAATGCTCGTAGAATCGGTGTCCAAGTGCGCATGGAATTCCCATAGAGTCATACGTGTTCAAGTTAAGCCCGCGCTACAAGCGCAGCTTGCGACGGATTTTCTCGACCCGGTTACTGTTTAGGCTTTGCAACTCCTGACGCTCACGCAAGGTGACGATGTAACTCTCGCGGGTTCGTAAAATATGCCGGCTAAGCAGCGTTGCCAGCGCACCCTGCTTTCCCGTCTCAGCCAGTTCGATCATCCGGCGATGATCGTTGAACGAACGGTCTGGCTCGTGTCTGGCACATCGAGCCAAGTGGGTGCGCAAAGCCGCGACACGACCGAGATTACGTTCGTAAGCATCCACTAAATAACGATTGGCGCTGAACTTTAAAAAGCTTAAGTGAAATTCAGTGTCGGCGGCGCCATAGCTCAAACGGTCGTTCTGCTCCAGCGCGCTGATCATCTGCGTCAGCGCGCCACGCATCGCCTGGAGCGTGGCTTGAGGGTTGCGCTCAAACGCACGGCGTGAGGCCTCGACTTCGAGCGTTACACGATGTTCGCACAACTCGACAATATCAGCCTCGGTAGGGCTGAACACGAAGCTGCCTGACTTAGCGACCACGTTCACCAGTCCCTCGGTCTGCAGCAGTGCCAGCGCCTCGCGCACCGGCGTGCGGCTGACCTCAAAGGCCGCCGCCAAGCTTTCTTCAGAAAGCGCCTCCCCCAAATCCAGACGTGCAGAGACGATAGCTTCACGGATATTGGCGGCCAAGCGTACGACGAGAGATTTTTCTACGGTTTTGCTCATTGGATCTACACAGGTTTTCATCGCCGAGCTATGGCTCAAGGCTGTGATCACAATGATAACGGAACAGCGCCTTTAAACTTGTATACTAGTTGTTGTACCCTAGATTATTACACCAACAATAAAATGGACCTTCCAATGTCTACTCACCATGCGCTTCAAACATCTCCCATGCCCACCCTGCTCGATGCTTTACGCGAGCTGCTCGGTGAGCGACTGAGTACAAGCCGTACCGAATGCGAGCAGCACGGGCGCGGAGAGTCTTATCATCAGACATTACCGCCGGACGCAGTGTGTTATGCCGAGTCCACGGCCGAGGTTGCGACTATCGTCAAACTCTGCGCCGCACAGCGGGTGCCGATAATTGCCTTTGGTGCTGGCACGTCGCTGGAAGGCCATGTGGGTGCCGCAATTGGCGGAGTCTGTATTGATCTGAGCCGCATGCAGAGAATCATCGATGTTCGTCCCGACGATCTGGATGTGACTGTCGAAGCAGGCGTCACCCGCATGCAACTTAATGCCGAACTGCGCACCACTGGCTTATTCTTCCCGGTCGATCCAGGGGGAGAAAGCACCTTAGGCGGCATGGCGGCAACCCGGGCATCAGGCACTAATGCAGTGCGCTACGGGACAATGCGCGAGAACGTATTGAACCTCACCGTGGTATTGGCCGATGGGCAAGTGATCAAGACCGGTGGCCGTGCACGCAAATCTGCTGCCGGTTACGACCTCACGCGATTATTCGTTGGTTCGGAAGGCACGCTGGGTATCATCACTGAAGTCACGCTGCGCCTTTACGGCATCCCTGAAACCACCTGCGTGGCAGTGTGCACTTTCCCGACGATTGCCTCGGCGGTGAGTTCAGTGGTTTCAATCATTCAATACGGCATCCCGGCCTCTCGCGTTGAGTTGCTGGATGCGCGCACGGTGCAGGCGGTAAACCGCTTTTCCCAGATGCGGCTGACGGAGACGCCGACACTTTTTTTCGAGTTCGCGGGATCCCCGGCCAGCGTGGCGGAACAAGTCGAGCTGACGCAGGAAATTGTTGAAAGCAACGGTGCACTGGGTTTCCAGACTGCAGCCGATGCTGATGCCCGCAGTGCGCTATGGCGTGCCAGACACAATGTTCACTATGCGATGCAGTCCATGCGCCCGAATGCGCGAATCTGGAGTACCGACGTGTGTGTGCCGATTTCAGCGTTGACCCAATGCATCGCCGAAACAGCTGAAGATGTCGCCAAGGTCTCATTTTTCGTAGGCGTAGTCGGGCATGTGGGCGATGGCAACTTCCACTTGGGGTTGGTGGTCGATCCGGATAATGAAGCAGAAATGGCTGAGGCCGAGGCTCTCAATGAGCGTGTAGTAGAGCGTGCTATTGCGCTGGACGGCACATGTACCGGTGAGCATGGAATTGGTTCAGGGAAAATAAAGTATATGGCGCTGGAGCACGGTGCAGCAGTTGGAGTAATGCGTTTGATCAAGCAAGCGCTAGATCCCTTAGGACTGATGAACCCCGGAAAAATCCTTCCCGAAGCTTGACGCCCAGGGTGAAAGGCCACGCCTTCAACATCGGCATGCCTGTACTGGAGGCTTTTGGCTGGGTATTGGTAACAGTGCAGGGTAGAATGCCCACCCCAATTGTTGACTGCGCCAGTGCCTATGAAACCTCCACGCCAACTCGCCAGCCAAACCCTCTTTCGTGGGCTTGAGGTCGTCGATGCTGTTGCTGATGGCCTCACTACGCTTCCAGAGATCAGTGCTCGTCTGGCCGTTTCGGTCAGCACGACTCATCGCTTGGCCTCTGCGCTCGTGCAGATCGGTTATCTTCGTTTCGAAGCACGAAAGGGCTACAGCCTCGGACCGCATTTAATCGAGCTAGGCTTCAAAGCCCATCGCCAGTCCGACTTGGCGACCCGTGCCCGTCCGCACTTGCAGGCCTTGGCCGACCTGACCCACGACACTGTGCATTTGGCTACGATGCTGGATGAACAGGTAGTATATCTAGACAAAATTGCCGGTTCGCGCGCCGTGCAAGTCAGTTCGTTGATTGGTGGCCGCAAGCGCCTCTGCAGTACGGGTGTTGGCAAGGCATTGCTACTGGACGAAACGGAGCAGCGTTGGACTGAGCTGTACCGGCAAGACACGGCCAGTGGTTTTTGCGAAGCCAAGGACGAGGCAGACTGGTTGGCGTTAATGCGCGGGTATGTGGCTGAAGGTTATGCATTTGACTTGGGTGAGGATGACGAAGCGATTCGCTGCGTTGCTGCGCCGATTCGTGATGCCAGTCGCCAGATAGTCGGTGCCGTCAGCGTATCAAGTACGGTTCAGTACATGGATGCCGCGCGGATGCAGGCGCTGATTACAGTCGTGCAAAAGAGCGCAGCGTGTATCGGTCGCGAATTGGGCGGCGGATACACGCTGTAGCTCAAATCGGTTAAACAATCCCCGTGGTGTAAAACAGCACAATGGCTAGCCCTGCAACTAGGGTCTTGATGGTGGTGATGGCGAAGATATCGCCATAAGACTGGCGATGTGTCAGGCCACATACGATTAACAATGTGATGACTGCGCCGTTGTGCGGCAGCGTATCCATCCCGCCGCTAGCCATGGAAGCGATGCGGTGGAAAACCTCTAGAGGTATGCCTGCTGCATGCGCCGAGGCAATAAAAGTCTCGGCCATGGCTCCAAGGGCGATACTCAGTCCCGCAATAGCAGAACCGGTCAGCGCCGAAAGCACCGTAATTGAAATAGCCTCATTTAACAGTGGATCAGGAATCGCTTTGAGTGCTGCGGCTGCGACGACGAAGCCTGGGAGAATTGCCATCACGGCTCCGAAACCATATTCAGTCGCACTGTTCATGGCAGCCAAAATCGACCCTCCAGCTGCAGCTTTACTGCCTTCAGCAAATTTTGGCAGGATCACATGACCACGTGTAAGCATCAGCGTAATAATGCCTGCGAGTAGTCCGCCAAGTACCGACCACACTGCCGCGTAGGTTTTAATGTCGATGACAACGGCCGCGACCATGCCGCCGATGCTCAGGCTGTACTTATCCCCATAAAGCTGCGGAATCAGTCGGATCAGGTAGAAGTTGACAACGCACACCACCAGCAGAGGCAGTAGAGCTATCAGTGGGTGGGATAGTTTTTCGTCCAGATCGGCAGACAGTGGCTCGTTGATATGGCCCATACCATAACCTTCTCCGGCGCGCAAGGCCGCGCGTCGGCGCGACTCTAAATAGAGCATGCCCGCAACGAAAATCATCACCCCGCCAATCGTGCCCAGCCAAGGGGCCGCCCACGTGCTGGTCTGAAAAAAAGTAGTAGGAATAATATTCTGTATCTGCGGGCTTCCGGGCAGCGAGTCCATAGTGAAGGTAAACGCGCCCAGGGCGATTGCGCCTGGTATCAGACGCTTGGGAATCTGGCCTTGACGGAACAACTCGGCGGCGAACGGATAAACCGCAAACACCACAACATTCAATGAGACGCCGCCGTAAGTCAGAATTGCGCATGCCAGCACAATCACCAGCACAGCTCGATGACTACCCACCAGACGGATCAATGCGGCGCTAATAGCGCGTGAGTTACCTGAGATTTCGATCAGTTTTCCGAATAGCGCCCCAAGTAGAAACACCGGGAAAAAGTTCTTAACGAACATCGCCACCTTTTCCAAAAATATAGCGAAATAGGCGGGTGCTACTGCTGCAGGTTCTGTCAGCAAAATTGCACCTAATGCTGCAATAGGGGCGAAAATGATGACGCTGAATCCGCGGTAAGCCATGAAAATCAGGAACGCCAAAGCGGCAAGGATGACGATAACGTCCATCTGAAAAGCTCCACATTATTTTAGTTATTTTGGGGGGGGTACAACTGTCTAGCGAGTTGCTGGGGGCGCTTCAATGCCACGCCCCAGCACGCAGCTCAATCCTTCTTCAGCAAATCCAGAGCAACATCAACGATCATGTCTTCCTGCCCACCTACCATGCGTCTCTTGCCTAGTTCGACCAGTATGTCCAGGGTCTTGAGACCGTATTTCTGGGCGGCAATCTCGGCATGACGTAAGAAACTCGAATACACCCCGGCATAACCCAATGCCAGAGTTTCGCGGTCTACCCGCACGGGGCGATCCTGCAACGGGCGAACAATGTCATCGGCAGCGTCCATCAGCGTGTAAAGGTCGGTACCATGATTCCAACCAAGGCGCTCGGCAGCAGCAATGAACACTTCCAGCGGCGCATTTCCAGCTCCCGCCCCCATACCCGCAAGACTGGCGTCTATACGATCGCAACCTTCCTCGACGGCGGTAATGGAGTTGGCGACACCTAGACTAAGGTTGTGGTGAGCATGCATCCCGGTTTCGGTTTGTGGATTGAGCACCGCCTTGAATGCACGAAAACGATCCCGTACATCTTGCATATTCATCGCACCGCCAGAGTCGGCCATGTACACGCAGGTGGCACCGTAGCTTTCCATCAATTTGGCCTGGGCTGCCAACTGTTCGGCCGGAATCATGTGGCTCATCATCAGGAAGCCGACGGTGTCCATACCCAACGCACGGGCGTACTCAATGTGCTGCTTTGAGACATCAGCTTCGGTGCAATGGGTCGCGATACGGACCACCCTTGCTCCAGCGTCGTAGGCTGCCTTCAAATCGTGAACAGTGCCTATACCTGGTAGCAGAAGGGTTGTGATCTTCGCGTGAGTGATGACATCTGCGGCAGCTTCAATCCATTCGAGATCGGTGTGAGAGGCAAAGCCGTAGTTGAAACTTGAGCCTTGCAGGCCATCACCGTGAGCCACCTCAATCGAATCGACACGAGCCTTGTCCAGAGCGCGGGCGATATCCTGTATGTTTTGCAGCGAATAGTGATGGCGAATGGCATGACTGCCGTCGCGCAGGGTCACGTCAGAGATATAAAGTTTTTTGCCAGGGTTGAACGTCATATCAGTGTCCTCAGGCGTTCAGCATTGACTGCGCCATGCGCTCGGCAGTGGCCAAGGCAGCGGAGGTCATGATGTCGAGATTGCCAGCATAAGCAGGTAGGTAATGGGCCGCGCCTTCGACCTCAAGGTATATCGAGGTTTTAAGACCTGAGAACCTGCCAAGTCCTGGAATATTCACCGGGGAATTTTCCGGGACGAGGTCGAACTGCACTTTTTGTTTAAGACGATAGCCCGGAACGTAGGCCTGAACAGCTGCGGCCATTTCAACTATGGACGCCTCTACCTGAGCTTGATCAGCCGCTTCGGACAACACAAAGACGGTGTCGCGCATCATCAATGGCGGCTCGGCCGGGTTCATGACGATGATTGCCTTACCTTTGGCTGCGCCGCCGATCACTTCAACGGCTTTGGACGTGGTCTCGGTGAACTCATCTATGTTGGCGCGAGTACCGGGACCGGCTGATTTGCTGGCAATCGAGGCGACGATTTCGGCGTAGTGCACTTTGGCCACGCGTGAAACTGCTGCGACCATTGGGATAGTGGCCTGCCCCCCACAGGTGACCATATTGACGTTGAGCCGATCGAGATTTTGTTCGAGGTTAACCACCGGGACACAGTAAGGGCCGATTGCGGCAGGAGTCAGGTCGATCAGGCGGATACCGGGTTTGATTGATCGCAGGAAAGCATCGTTGTTCACGTGAGCCGCCGCCGATGTGGCATCGAATACAAAATCGATGTCTTTAAACACCTCGAGGCGAGTCAACCCTTCAACTCCTTCATGAGTTACTGCTACACCCATTCGTGCAGCTCTGGCTAGACCGTCAGAGGCCGGATCGATACCGACCATCACCGCCATCTCCAAATACTTGGAGTTACGCAGGATCTTGATCATCAAGTCGGTGCCGATATTGCCGGAACCAACAATGGCGACTTTCAGCTTTTGAAAACCCACCATGCTCCCCTCTCTTGTGATTGTGATTTCGAGGCAAAGGCGAACAAGCCGCCTGTGACGTTTCGCGTGCAGATTAGAATTTAGCCCTAAAAATGTCAATATATGATTATTAATATCATATATTGATATTTCTGGCGGATTAGGCTCTTGATAAGACTGAAAGCGTGGGGAAATGTTGTTGGAGATGTGTGCAGGGCGTTGCCGCTGGCCGAAAATCTATGGTCACCCCATTTTTTGCAATACTGATTAACGGATGAAGTGGTTGGCTTGCTTAAATCTATCCGGCGTCCAATTGGGGCTTGCCCCGCGCCACGATGAGAGTCGCGCCTGGCGATCCTTAAAACTGACGCGGCTTCAAAAGCCGATTTTCGGGTCAGGATCTTCGTCAGGCCGGTTGGCCGCTCACATCATCTTTTGTTCAGCTATCGCAAAACCTGAAGGATGAATCGTGGTACTGCGGCAACAACAGGGTCAGGCGCTCAAGGCGTCTGGCCCTGCTTCGTATTGGGTATGGTGCGCGGCAATCGCCCACGCTATACGGGCTAATTTGTTGGCCAGCGCACAGGCGACCACGTTGGAATGACGTCGTGTCAGCAGCGAACGTACCCAGTCGGCCAGCGCCCCTTTCTGACGTTCTATGTGCTGCAGGTAGACCCTGGCGCACTGCACCAGCAGGCGGCGCAGGTTCTTGTCGCCACGCTTGCTGATGCCCAGCAAGTTTGCCTTGCCGCCGGTGCTGTACTGTCTGGGTACCAAGCCCAGAGAGGCAGCAAAATCTCGGCTGCGACCGTATTGCTGGCCATCGCCCATTTCTACAGCCAGCAGGCTGGCGGTGATCGGCCCCACACACGGCATGCTCAGCAAACGACTGCCCAGATCATCGTCAGCCAGTTGGCCGGCCAGCTCTTTGTCCAGTTCCTTGATCTGGCCATAAACGAAGTGATCGTGCAGACGCTGCAGCAGCATCGTTAACCGAACAGGCAGCTCGTGCTCCGCCAGAACACTGGACAAGCGCTTCATGATGGCCAGCCCTTGGGGCAGGCTTATGCCGAATTCCAGCAGGAAACCATGCATCTGATTGACCGCCTTGGTGCGGTCGCGGATCAGCGACTCGCGCAGGCGATGCAATACTGAAAGGGTTTGCTGGGCCTCGGTTTTGGGCGAGACGAAGCGCATCGTCGGGCGTGAAGCCGCCTCGCAGATCGCTTGTGCATCAATGAAGTCGTTTTTGTTGCCCTTGACGAAGGGCCGCACGAACTGCGGGGAAATCAACTTGGCTTGATGTCCCATGGCCATCAGCTCGCGAGCGACAAAATGCGCTCCGGCGCAGGCCTCCATCACAACCGTGCAGGCAGGAAGGTTACCGAAGAATCGCATCATCTGCTGACGCGAGAACTTCTTGCGAAACAACTCACGACCCGGCTTGTCCTGGCCGTGCAGGTGGAACGTATGTTTGCCGAGGTCGATACCGACCAGTGCTAAATCGCTCATGGTGATGGTCTCCAAATAAAAACACCCTGCGAAAGCGTAGCCCTCGCAGGGTGTGGGGGTGACCATCTCATTACTGACCAGTGGGGATGCGGACAAAAACTTGGACTGGTTATGCCGCGAGGCCCAGGCTCTCACGATACTCAACGGGACTGAGAGCGCCCAGGGATATCTTGATTCGTTTCTCGTTGTACCAGCGAATGTACGAATCCAAGGCCTGAATGAACTGCTCGATGCGCGATAACCAGCCGGGCCAGCGGTAGTGAGCGCCACGATCGGAGTGAACAATAGGCCGTTTATCGTTGCTGGCCACCGTTTCGACAGCGGCATCCAGCATCGTGTTCACAAGCTCTGCGTCGGGACGCGTGCCGATCGACCAACTGATTACCTTCCCATCGAAGCAGTCGATCATGGGGGACAGGTATACCTTGCCGGCTGGGATCTGGAACTCCGAGATGTCGGTCAGCCATTTCTCATTCGGAGCTAGGGCCGTGAAGTCGCGGTTGAGGAGGTTTTCCGGCGCCGGACTGATCTCCCCGAGGTAGGAACCGTATCGACGCCGTTTCGGCTTGGCGGCGACTAGGCACTCCTGCTTCATCACGCGCTGCACCACCTTCTCTGAAAGGCGCACACGCTGCCTGCTCAACGAAGCTCGCATCCGACGGTAGCCATAGCAACGGCGATTGCGCTCGAATATGTCCGCCATGGTACGACGCACTTCGGTGTACTTTTCCGCGACCTGCATTCGGGCTTGATGATAGAAATAGGAGCTTCGGGTCAAGCCCAACGCGTCAAGCAGGTCTAAGCAAGAAGTACCTCTGCCTTAGGGCATCAGCCAGCAATGTCTTCTACCGATTGGTCAGGACTTGCCGGTTGATGCCCGTCTCTTTTTTATGAGTTTATTCGCCCTCATCAACAGGTCATGTTCAAGCTGCAAACGGCGCACATCAAGCTGGAGAGATTCGAGTTGCCGCTGCAACTCCTCTCGTTCCGGTGACGATGAGGGTTCAAGTCGACACTTCATGGATGGGGAAACCTTTGGGCCGAGTAGCTGGTTTTTCCAGTTGTACAAGGTCGGCCTGCACACGCCCAGCTTTTGAGTCAGGGCTTTCGCACTTTCTTTTCGAGTGCACAGCGCGATGACCGCTGCCTTCTTCACTGCTGGCGGTCGGGCTAACCCGTCTGATCGACCGACATTACGCGTATGCAACTGGGGGTGCATTTCGTAAATCCAGGCACGCAAGGAATCCCGCGCGGGGTAGCCCAACACCTTGATGGTAGCGGCGATGTTGCGACCGTATTGGAGATAGTGCCCGACAGCCTTTTCCCTTTGGGTCAGTGAATACTTCGACTTCGCGTTCTCGTAGCCGCGCGGCAGGTCGAGGCATCGCTCATACTCTGCGTGCCAGCTCTTCAAAGAGTTCTTCGTCAGGAAGCCCAACTGACGAATACTTGCCCCGATTAGCTTGCCCAGTTTGATGTAGAGCTTGACCGCTCGGATACGGTCTTCGTATGAATACATGAACTGCCACCAGGTAGTTCAACATTTCCGCCGCATGCACGATTAGCCGCGACGACGCAAGGTGTCCGATGGCAACTCGCCGAAGGTGCTCTTATAATAATTGGCGAAGCGTCCGAGATGCAGGAAACCGTAGTCGAGGGCGACTTCGGTAACGTTGCTTACTGCGACTTGCGGGTCACTCAGGCGGGCACGGATTGCCTCAAGTTTGCGCTGACGTATAAAGCGCATGGGTGTGGTGCCAGCGTGCTTGTCGAATAACGCGTATAGCGAGTGTACACCGATATGCACTAGATCAGCCAATTGTTCAAGGCTGATACTCTGCTTAATGTTCTTCTCGATCAATTCTTCCAGGCGGTTGAACGACTGACAAGCGCCCTCCAACGGCTCGCGACTGACATTGCTAATCGGCAGGCTGAGCAGCTTGCTTACTATAATCTTGGCGTAGTGCTCCTTCACCTGAAAAATAGACAGATCAGTTTCCGCCTCCTGACAGACCAGGCTCAGCAATGTAAGGAAGCCGTCCAGTTGCTCGCGCCGATGAATCTGGTCAAAGCGCACCCCCTCGCTCGGGTAACTCCACTTGTTTTCGCTGCAAACCTTTCCGATGAAACTGGCCGGCAGCTTGATAATGAACTTCTCGTAGCAGCCCGAGTAGGTCAGATCGAACGGGGTGTGAGGGTTGAGCAACAACAAATCACCGGGGGCAAGGCCGCGTTCCTCACCGCAGCTTCGCCACATGCAGCGCCCCTTGAGCACGATATGTAAATGGTAGTGAGCCTCTCGTTCCGGCGAAGTGATTTGCACTCCGCTACCGTAACTCATCTGGAACAAATCCAAGCTGCCTAAAGTACGGTGCATCAGGCTAGCCTCTGAATCACTAGTGCGGCGCTGCATGACCCGGTGGGCACCCACATGCTCGTTGGCATAGCCTGACACTACATCAACAGAATTTTTGGAGAAAATCTGGCTCTTCTCATGTAGCAAACAAAAATCCATAAGTCATTACGCTCTTATAATTATATGCGTTGAGACGAGAATTCGCAGAACGAGTGGAACATTGCATTTTTACAACATTTTTCATCTTTTCACTAGGGAGACGCTGCAAAAAT
>NZ_JAEILC010000110.1:0-40606 GCF_016307435.1 Pseudomonas sp. S4_EA_1b
TGGTAGTGAATAATCCTGCGTTGCTGCCTGCCTTAAAGTGTACTTATTATCGTGGAATGAGTGTCCGGATCAGCGTGGAATCAGTGTCCGGATGTTGGTGGAATGGGTGTCCGGATGGTCATGGAATCCCCAAGTACAGCCCATCGTTGAGATTTCTGGCCACCCCGAGCAATTCATTCAGCTGGTCGTGCAGCTCATTTGCGCGCCTGGCGTGCTCTCGTTTGGTCAAAAACCGGAACACCACCTCGTAGGGCTCAGCCGGGTCGCGAATCTCGCCCTTGGGGTTGAAGGAAACCCAAGCACTAGCGAAAAATTGGTTGTTCTGATGGAGGAAATCGTCGACAAGCACGGCGATGCCCTTCATGCCGTCGTCACCTTGGTCTGCCTTCAGGCGGTTGACCAACTCGTCCGGCATCGCAATACGGTTGTAATGGTGGGACATCCAGTATGAGAAATACTGACCGTTTTCTTCGCTCAGCGTGATTACCGGATTTCGGTGGAGCGTCGGAAGCACGGCTCTCTTGGTCCACACACGCTTGTGAATCTTGAGCTCCAAAACCTGCTTTTCCGCGTGCTGCAGGTGCAGCGTACGTGGATTGAGGGCGTGCAGCTGCTTATCAAAGGCCTTTTTCTTTACCTTAACGGCAATCCACTCTATCCACGGCGCATCACAAAGGTTGCGTGCATGCACCGTGCAGGAATGGGAGGCCAACATCCAATAAGCTGGAGCCACCCCCTCGAATTGGCCTTTCAGGACCTCCTCGGATATGTGTTCAATCAAGGCGTCACCTGAGACGGTATCTCCTTGCAGCCAACCAGCAGCGCTAATGGCACTTACGATCTCTTGCTCAGGTGTATCAGCCATAATCAAACCAAATTCGAACCGCCCGATTTTTCTAACCTGGCGATGGTTTTGAGGTCCCTATCACGTAGCTGCTGCGCCTTGCCAGCCAACTCCGCAACCATTCCGTACACACCTTTAGCGCCATTTCGATTCCACGCTTCATCCGAAAGCGCATCCTGAATCAGGCGGCCATCGGCGGTTGGATAGAAAAGCACCCGATGCAGATACTGCGCTTCTTCGGCGTTAACTTGGCGCAACGCCTCAGTTAAAGCCGCAAGCCTCTCGGGAAAACCAGTGGCGGTTTTTCCAGTCCGCCAATTGTACACGGTCTGACGAGACACGTTGAAGATCTGCGCGATGGAGCTATCTGACAACTTGAAGTCGCTCCTAAGCTCCTCGATTAAGGCCGGCGCTACGTCTTCGGTAACATTGGCATCCTGGCTGGTGTCCACCTCGGTCCAGGCACCAGCATGCACGCCATGAAAGCTCATGCCTGCTGAGCCGATAAGTTGTGGATAGGGCAGGGAGGCAGTCCCAGGAGCGACTACTACCGAAACGGCCAGCATCGCTGTGAAAGCAATCGCCAATACAGGGTTTGCTGTCGTGCTACCTACACGCGGAGCAATTTCAGGGTTTTCCCAAGTAGAAGATCTGCTTACAGCAGCCCCGGTAGGATCAATCCATTGCCCATTCATTGCTGTAGTCATTTCGCCTTCCCCCAAACCTCAAAGGCATGATCTTTCGCGACTGTCCTAAAAGCAAAGTTAGCAGTCTTATGCAAACCGTCGAGTCTCGTGCAGATCTCCTCGGTTCCCAGTCGTTCGGCTAACTGCAGCGGCCAATGCGCATCCGTATCGAGAAGAGCACCATTTTCGCTAACAGGCACAAATGCACCTTGCAGAGGAGCACCATGCTTGGATGAATTCCTCGATTGCTTAGCAATTTCGAAAACCATGGCCGGCTCGACCAAATCTTCCGGTATCCACATACCAGTCTGCCGCCAGCATCTGATGTGCAGATACTCCGGATCTAGATGGTAGGTGGTAGTAGAGATTCCAAGCTGCTCCTTGGGGACTTTCCCATGCGCCGCTAGCTCATCGCATTTAAGTGGGAGCATGGCTTCCGGAAGGTAGTCGGCTAGGGTCTCACCTTCAGCTGGTTCAATTTTATCGACGTACCGCATCCCGATAGCGGTGATATCCAATGCACCTGCTTGCCCTACCAGCGCCTCAATGCACTCACGGAAAAGCGCTAAGTGGTTATCAAAATGAAGATAATTTGTGCTTTGCAGGATCATGTGATCCATGGCCAGCACGCACGCGTAGTCAGCATCCCGATTAAGGAACGCCCAAGAATTCGGTTCTCCGCTGTGCATCACTCCAGGCGGCACGCCCTTGACCATCTGGAAGAAGCCCGGGAGGCTCTGACGGATCGTGTGCTGAATGTCTGGGATCAGCTTTGGCAGCTTAAGAATCGGGGCAAATCTGATTACGCTCAACGCATAGATAAGCGGCGCCCTTGCTAAGACCCCTTCGCGTTCTGACATGTTAACTCCTCCACCGCGCCCAACGAGGGACCGGATTCTACATCATTTGACAAATCCTTTGACAAGAACTGTATAGCAGGGCCTTTCGATTTGACAAGCGGTCCCCGTGAGGGATGGAGTGCAGAAAACGCCTCCATCAGGAGCTTACTCGTCATTCCAGAAAAGCCTCTACAGACACCATCGCTAAGCCTCTGAGGAAGCACGAATTTTTAATCAGAGCTCTTCCTAGCAGTGAGAAGAAACTCAACGAATCGTCACCAGATAGCTCAATCCAGGGGAACGCTTGCTCTGATGGGGTGGTTCAGAAACGTGCTGTCTGGTCCAGATTTCTCATCTACGAAGAGCACGAAGAGCTCTTGGATCCAGAGTTTGAGGCCGTGATTGGCTGAATGGAGAGGTCGGAAAGAGGACGGGTGATCCAGTGAAGCACAAGCGCAGTCAGGAGGCTTGCGATGGTGTTCACTGAGATTGAGACGAGAGCATTCCGCATTTTGGAGAGTCCATTTTTTGAAGTGGACCTCTATTTAATGCGCATAAACTGTGTGTCACCACCACCCGCAGAAAATTTCGTCACGCCCCAGAATGGGAATTTGCATTCGGGGCGCACCACGATTCATCTCGTGCCAGAAGCCGCCTGCAGTGCAATCAATTGGCGAGCCAAGACTCGACTACCTCAGCGCCATACTCGTTTTTCCAGGCCTTAAGCGTACGCTGATTACCACCCTTGGTCTCAACAACCTCTCCGCTGTGTGGATTCTTGTAGACCTTTACTTCGCGTGGTTTCCGAGAGGTTTTTGGGGCCATATCAGTGGAAGCCACCGCTTGCGGATCGAGGATCAGCACCACTTGGCGCAGGCCGTAGCCATACTCGTTGAGCAAACTGCGCAGCTTCGTTTCAAATTCCATTTCCTGCTTCAGGGCAGAGTCATTTTTCAGCGCTTCCAGCTCCGCCAGTTGGGCTGCGAGCTGTTGTTCGAGCAGGCGGAATTCAGCGAGACGGGACATAAGATTCTCCAAAATGGGTTCGATGATTTTAGCAATCAAGAAAGAAAGCGTGCTAACTATCTTGATCCCACATGCCTGAATCGGCAATCACGAGGCTGAGCGATCGGTGTGGATAAAAACGTGATGGCTTCAGGATCGTCGATCTGGGCGGCTTCACTTGCGAGGTAATCGATCAGCTTTTTGCTTCTTACCCAAACGTACTGCCGGCAAGCCGCGTTTGGAATGGATGGCCCCGCAACGGGGCGAAACCTGGCCTCCCAAAGGTGCTTGAACGCCTCCCTGGTCGACTTCCCCAAATACACCGCAATCTCCGGTCCCAAGATATAGCCACGCCTGAATCTGTCGATGGCTTGAGGCTTAACCATCAATTGCGTACGCCGGCCTCGTTCGACAGCAGTGCTCCATAGCAGACCCAGTCGAACGAACGCGTATGCGCATTGTTCTTTGACGCCTAACAGCGCAGCAGCCTTGACTACCGACAGGCCGGGAAAGACCGGACTCTTGTTCTCAGCTCGGGCTTGTTGCCACGCTGCAAAATCTTGCGGCTTGAGTAACCACGCCCCTACCGCAACCGAGCCATTCTCAGCTGGGCCGTAAGCGCGAAGTTCACCTGCACGTATTGCCTGAACCAACTCGACCAACCCACCCCCCTTGGGCAGAGAATGCTTGGCCAAGTAGTTGATCGACACCAGGCTCTGGTCAGAGCTGGTAGGCAGCTTCTCATCAATCAATTCGTTGATCGAGCGGCAGTCAATCAGCCACCTTTCGCCTGGGCGCGGTTCTCCACCAAAGAACTGGAGGGTACCACCAGCTAGCAGCTGCCTAACCCGATTGCGACAGAGGCTTAGCAAAGTCGAGGTTTCTTTCATATCAGCCACGCCCTGGAGATGCTGCGAGATTGCCTTCAAATGATCCAGGTCCACGACCGTAAAGACTCGATCTTCATGGACCTTCTCCCGATAGGCGATTTGTCCCTCCTGATGAAGGCGTTTTATGACTGATACCCCGAGACCACAAGCTTCAGCAGCAGAATCGAACGACACCCAACGATGTCTCTCAATCGTCTCCTCACTCAAATTGCGATTTCGCTTCGCTAACGGTGCTTCCCACGCATGCTGCAGAAATGATTCGAACTCTCGACGAAGAAAGTCAAAACAAGAGTCATCCAGATCACGGTGGATGTCGTGGTATATCGGGCCGAACGATCTGCTGAGCGTCCAATGTTCGTTATCGGAATGGACTGCCTTGAGGCCACTCAGCAGTTCTCTGAATGCGAGAGGCCAGTTCATGAGAACCACGCCCGCCGCGTTTGCCATAAGCCGCGATATCTCTAGCGAACCCGAATCAGCAACCTTCAGCGGCTGGGTTCTTTCCGTAGGCAAACTTCTGACAGCGAGACGCGATGACAACTCGTGAAACTGTTCGTAGGTGAGGGCCGCCAATCCCGCGTCAGCTGGCAACGAGTCGGCGTAAAACCTATCTTCAAAGCCAGAGGTGAGCCAGGCGGCCGTATCACTCGCCGGCGCGATCTCAAAATTGGTCCCACTCAATGAGGTGCCACACGCTTGGCAACTATTCGCACTCATTGCGCTTGGATCGGTTTCCTTCAGACAGTTGGGGCACCGCCCGTGGAGTTCAGTGCCGTGGACAGAACACGTCGTAACCAGGGTCAAGCCCCAGCTTTCTCTCCAATAACCGGCTTCGCCCAAACAGATCGGACAGTAACGAGCGTGATGAGTCGTCCATAACTTGACCCCCTTGGGCCTTGGATCACGAAACTCAGCAGATACCGCAGGCCAGCTCAGTGGTCCTTCCATCATCTGCAGCCAGTCCGCAACATCGGTCTCGTCGGCTCGTGCAAAGGCGGTGAGCAGTTCCTTTCTGGGTAATCCGTTGGCTTTCGCCAGGCGCTGCAGGTACCCCAAAAGACTTTCGTCTTGGTGTGGTCGTGGGTTGATTAAAAGACCAAACATTCCTACACATCCATGAAATCGAAGACATAAAAATCAGGGGAGTAGAGCCGGGCCGATAAGCCCGGCCCTTGGCCGTCAGGTACTGCTCTCTTCGAACGTCTCAAACGGCTCCCGCTTCCCGAACAGAGGCTGGAAATTGAAGCTCGCACTGAAGGGGTTTCGATCCTCGGTGGCGTAGCTCCAAACCTCGTCTTCAAAAGCCTGGGCCAGCACAGGAAGTTCAATCCCGACAAGGTCCTGGACTTGAACCAGCCAAACAGCCCTGTCCACAATCTTGATGAGGTAGTCGATCAATCCATAG
Source organism: Pseudomonas sp. S4_EA_1b (assembly GCF_016307435.1). NCBI lineage: Bacteria > Pseudomonadati > Pseudomonadota > Gammaproteobacteria > Pseudomonadales > Pseudomonadaceae > Pseudomonas > Pseudomonas sp. S4_EA_1b. The sequence goes on from NZ_JAEILC010000110.1 coordinate 5,670, forward strand.
GAAGCCAGGTAGAAGCGTTTAATCATCGCTGGCTCTACAAAACTGATGGTTTGAACAGGCAGTTCGCCCTCGATTGCCTGCAACAACATCACGAAATGAAGAGACGTATTAGCGGAGAAGGTGAAGCGATCGTATGCCACCGTGGCCGAAAACCTGCGTCGCAGTTGCTCGTTTGCTAGCAGGAGATTTTCGGTGCGCTTCAGCCCAATCAGAACAAACGCGATACTGGTTTCATTCATCAGACTCTTGATCCAGTCTGCTGCCTCATACGCACCATTACGACGATAATCGACCAGGTGCTGCGCCTCATCGAGGACCAACATCTCCACGCCAAGGTTCTTCAGCAGCAGGACTACTCGCGCAAATTTAACCTCTGCCGAATGTCCTCGTGCCTCTGCGAAGGGATCCTTCAGCTCTGCCAAAATGGCTGCTGCCAGGTTCTTTTTGGTTGGAGACGAAGGCATCTCGACGAACAGAACTGTCCGCTTCTGTGGGTCATGGCTCTCCAATTCCTCCAATGACCGAATGTACTCCTTGACCAATGTGCTCTTGCCCACTCCGCTTGGACCTTGGATCAGCAACCCTTTACTTGCTCTGGTACGCCGACTATCGCCGTGGATATCGCCTAGTCGCGTCAACGCTCGCTCGACTTGAGGGCTGTGAATAAAACGATCGCGGAGCGTAAAGCTGTATTCACCATGCTCGTAGCATTCGTACAGATTGATGGCGTTCATGGCTTAGAACTCCCAGCAGGGCGACGAACCGAGACCTTGAAGGCTGCTGGCGGAATGTTAGGAATAGAGTCACCGGTCCATTCCACTTCAGCGAGTACCTTGGGTGGAGGCGTGCTTTCGGTCACTCGACCCTCCTTGTCGATTTTCGCTATGGCAGCTGCGCGTCGTTTTCTGAGCGTCTGCGAACGGCGGGCCTCGTCTGCATCTTCCATAATTTCCTGGTAGCACCTGTGCGTAGCCTCGAAGCTAGGCTGCTCATTATATTTTTCTCGCAGCGCTTTCTCGGCAGCCTTCCACACCTCCCTGCTCTTACCGGCCATTCGCTCATCTTTGGCGGGCACTTTGAAGAACAAGTTTCTGAAGCGGTCGTGAACCCAAACGTGCCCGGCTTCGTCTCGATAGCGGACGTTTACCTTTTCTCCGTCTGCCAAACGCATACGGAGCTCAGCAAGTTCCGTAGAGTGGTAGCCCACTTTGGCAACCTCGATGCCGTAATGGTGAACCTTCACCGAGGCCCGCTTGGCCAGAATGCACTCCAACGAGTCCAGGTCGACGGGAAGGCTGATGACATGGTTCGCCTCGCTAGTCCCCCAGACTTGAGCCGGTGTTCTGTTGTCCAGCCCCCGATGAGGAGTCTGGTGGTAACCATCGACGATCCATTTCACTACCACCGCCTCCAATTGAGGGAGCGTGAAACATGCATTCTTCTCCGAGTCGTAATCGCCACGCTGCTGGATATTCGAGAAGGTGGTACCCGGGAGGTTGTGGATAAGCCCCAGGTTCTGTGTGCTGAAAAAGCGTTCGACGGCACCTTTCCTTTGAGGGGCCCTTGAAGCGGGATACATGATCTCGATACCCAACTCGTTGAATCCCATGATGAGATCGCCCGCGTGAAATTCCGCTGCGTTGTCTGGGACTATTCGAGCCGGCAGCCCACGTGCCCACCATTCATTTCTCACTTTCGGAAAGCGCTTCAGCAATTCGGCTTTTGGACGGATTGAGCGTTCGATCACACGAAGCACGGTTTCCGTATTTGGCGCCGACAGGTGGAGCAAATATCCCATCACCATTCGAGAGAAGCGGTCGAGGACGATCGTCAGATAGGGGCGCCCAATGCACAGCCCCGAGGTTTCATCCACAAGCTGGACGTCCAACAAGGTGTGATCAATTTCCCAACGTTCCAAAATCTCATGGACACGTAGGACACCCGCCGCAACACGGTGCTTCTTGTCTGCTGCGTGTTTTCCGAGCCTCTCCTTATCCACAAGGTACGGATCCAGCTTGGCGATGTACCTTCGGACAGTCATTCCGCTTGGGATCTTGAGCTGATCCGAAGGCAAACGACTTTTGTTCCTCTCTTTTATCTGATCTTCGAATTCTGAAACGACCACGCTGACCGCTGGAATCGTATCCTGCAGGTAGGTTTTATTAATCACCCCTTCAAGAATAACTTCGAGCTCTCCCTGTATCGCGGCAGCCCGACCCTTTTTGGCATGCTGAGGGATAAGCTTTACTACGTTCTGGCCAATGTATTTGGCTGCCCAACGTCGAATAGTGGAAACCGAGGGTGCGCACGCATCCCCAATCTTTTTGGCGATATCTCTAAGTTTCTTGATCATGTCTTCGTCACCCGGTAGCTTGTATTTACCGCGCTTAGTTAGGTCGTCCAGATACTTGCGTCGACGCAATGCCTCATCTCCATGTTTTTTGGGGAAGCATGAAATATCTGGAGGGACGTTCCGCACATACGGAACCTTCCCAAGGTATGGCTGATCAGCGGAGATCTCGATCTCGCGCTTCTCGTAGGCCTCATAGAACTCCTTCTCGGATAGCTTCGTGGGCTCACCAAGCTCATCGAAAAAGAGCAGCTTCCGGTCAATAAGCCTCTTCTCAAGCACCATCAGTACGCCACGAACGATGACGACCAATTTCACCCTAAGGGAAAAGGTTTGCATGACGGTGCCCCCCTTGCAGGAAGACCGGGGAGTCAGTGTCAATTGACCTATCAAGGTCAATGCCCACCACCCCAAGGCCTAACAAGCGCCAGGCTTTCCCCTCACCAACCACGTAGAGCAGATCTGCAACGGTCATAGGCGGCCATTCGTTGAAGGTCGCCATTACCTCCTCCAACGCCTGATGCGAAAGCTCTGGACCGCGCCGGTGATACATCAGCCTTCTAAGATTGGTAGCCAGGGGTTCAGCTTCAATTAACTTTTCAGTGATCACCGAAAAGTTACGGGCAGTGGCGTTGAAGTAGCGCTCAGCGGCATCCAGTCGCTGCCTGACGCTGGCAATCTTCAGTCGGTCGTGAGGCTTCACTTCAAACCACCACTCGCGCCCATCCGCGAGGAAAACCTGTACGTCTGGGTAATATTTGAAGTAGCCCTGGAGCGATGGAACACGTTCCTCACTGGGCTGCGGGACGTAGCCGATGACCGCAGGAGACAGCTCAAGAAGCCGAAAAAGAGCGCCTTCGAGCTGGGACTCCCAGGGCACAGGCTTTTTATTTTTGAGCGATGGGAAGTAGCCGCGGTAATGGTTGGACCGCCGCGTGACCACCTTTCGTACTGTCATGAAACACCTCCGAAAATCTCGAAACGAGCGCCGACGCTGCGCCAAAAAATCAAGGCGCAGGGCGGGCGAAGTGAGGCCTTTCGACAGGCAACACTGTGCCGTCGAGTAACCTCGCTAAGGTCGAAAAAATGGGAGAGGATTGACAGTCGCTTCGAAAAAGCAGACATTGCGGGTTCTGAGGACGCAAGTCTGCTTCGCTAAGCGCGGTCAGTCCTCTCGGGATTGATCGCGTTTTTCTACATTTTCAGGTCTCCTTTTCTCTCATTGGTCATGACTCTCATGACTGATCAGAATCTAAAGCAATCGGCTTGCTCTCTTTATTTCTAAACGGCCACTTCGTGATCGCTGGAGCAATTTGGATCAGGTCTGAAGCTCTCGCTTCAAACAGCTGATTTGGCTGAAAATCTTCAGTGCAAAGCGGAAAAGTTGGTCATAGATCTTATTCCAACATCCCTTCGAAATCTACAAAAAATCCAAAATGGCAACTTCCACCAAATTCCATTTCCATACTAAATTGTTCAAATTAATACTTAACACGTACGCTTAATTAACTATTAAGGTGTTCAAATATTAGTTTTAAAGTCCTCTCAATCTCTCTGCTGCTCAGATCCGCCCGCCGACCCTCTCAGCACTTCCAGCGCCCCATCAAATCACTTCCTCAAATCCCCCCATCTGCATCATTTTCCAATGAGCGGAGTAGGGCGCCCCGGCAGGAATTCCAGGCAAAAAAAAGCCCGCGAAGGCGGGCTTGATGGTGACCGACAGGGGCCATGGTTGAAGCCCGGCCGGTCATCTATTTGTGAAAGCGTGCAGCTTTTCTGTGAACCTACATGCAGTCAAGATGTGATCCGCCTGGCTGGGTTCTGTACAACCTGACGGGTGGTTATGAACAAAAATGGCAGCCGCGGCGTTATGCGCTAGGGAACGCTTAACGACTTGGCGGGGGTAAACGCTGGCGCCATCAATACTGCCGTGAAAGAGGACTTCGAACGCCAACACCCGGTGCTTGGCATCGAGAAATATCACACCGAAGACTTCATGCTCTTGTTGCACAAGATGCAGTTTTAGGTATGAAGCCACGGCGTCAGGCGACGTCAGGTTAGGGCCGCGGGCGAACAGCCGACGATCCAGAATATGCAGTGCTTCGTCGATCACCTGGTTTTCTTGGACGATACGATCAGCCTCGAAATCCGAGGTCTCAATCAGTGTGAGTGGGGTGCTCATGGTGGTACCTCCGAAGGGAACCATCAGGGGTACACACCCGAGGGGAGTGGTATCCCCGAGGTGGATAGAGAGTCGCGGGCATTAGCCGATGACGAGATGTTTACAGCCGAGTGAATCGGTGGCGTTGACCGTGCAGGGGTGAGCCACAACCGTCGCAGGGCAATGGGGAAAAGGCTTTTACTCCCCCGCCGGTTTCGGGATCGAAGTCGGCACTGATGGGCATTAACCGAACCAGTCCACGATGGATGCCGGCGATGCGTTTCTCGATTTCATCCGTCGTGTAGTAGAGCGATAACGTGCTGTAGTCCTCGTAAGCAGCCGCGAACAAGCAGTCGTCGCAAAGCCAGAAGGATTCCATATTGGGTCTCCTGTGCCGATTGAAGAAAAAAGGCGCTCGAGGAGCGCCTTGATGAGGAACATCGTGGACTGTTCAGGCGGACTGAACGGTATGGGTGGCATCACGGCGAGCCGTGCGAGGAGCGGGTGGCGATTCAGGTTCGACCCGAGCCTCTGTTGGGTTGTCGGTCTCCTCAGCTTCGGCACCAGCCGATGGTGGGGATGGCTCACTGGTGGGCGCTTGCTCAGCCGGTGCTGTTGCTTCCTGCCTGGCGGGCGCTTTGTACTCGTACGTGCTGTTGACCTTGATCCAGTCGATGAACAGCAAACGACCTTTCAGACTGGCGCCCGGTTGACCTTGTTTATCGCCTTTCTCGTAGAGAAACGGATCGATCCACAGGTCGCCGATACGGAACGACAGCAAGACCTTTTTCTCGGCGTTGACGGCGTCCATATAGAGACGAATTAAGCGTTCAGCTTCGCCCCCAGCGACTTTGCAGTCGAAGCGGGTGTATTCCACCGCATCGCTGGCCCCGTGCAGCGCTGCGATATCGCAGGCTATGAATGGTTGTCCACGGCGGACTTGCACTTCACGCACACGGTTGAGGTAGCCGATACCGACCGTGTGCAGATTGAAGTAAGTAGTCGCTTCTTGGGAGTGGTTGGCGTGGGCCATGGTGGTTCTCCTGTTTCAAGGGAAAACGGTGACGCACAATCCCTGACAGGAGAGTGAGCCCCGTCAGGGTGGGTAAGGTGGAGTCGAACGATGAACGACTAGACACCGGCAAGCCGATGACGATCAGAACGATGCGTCTGGGGGAACAGCGGTGCAGCAGAGAAACGTCTGCGGTAGTGATCCGCAGGCATGAAGTAGTGGGCATTCATCACCGCTGAAGCGGTAACCGTGCGAGCTTCCGAACGCTGATCGCACTTGGGTAAACCACCACGAACGTGGCGTAGCCTTGAAGGTTCAAGCTACCTGGGCTGGGCTGTCAACGACAGCGAACCACGGCCTTTGTATAAGCCTGTCACAGGGGAGCGTCAAGACGCTGCAACCCGATTTTTTAAGGCCGGAATACGGTGGAAGTCACTGGAATTAAGAAAATGAAAAAAATGAAGAGTGGGCCCGGCAGGGTGCCAGGCGAGGAAGAGAAAAACCACCTTTGGCGGTCTTACGCAGTCGACAAGCGCCTCGCAACACTTGGTTGAACTGCGCCATGATTCGCCAACCGACCCTTGTCGTGGCCTGGGTCGGAACCTGCTGGCACGCATCCGCGCACAAAGGGTGCCCAGTGTTTCCCCGGTGGACTCCGGGACTGAATACGATCGCCGAAGCGGATGACCGCTGTTGCCGGGTAGAGGCAACAGTGGTCACCCGCTACCACAATCAGGTCGAGCAAAAAACGGGAATTAAATTCCGCAGAAGAGAAGGCTCCGAACTCGAAGAGCTCGACCGAGCTACCCGGAGCAAATCGGTCTTGGGTCGCCGTTGGCGATGATCCTGAGGCACTACAGCAGAGAGGGTGGGACGAGGTCAAGGCAGAGAGCGCACCATTCTCATGATGATCGTCCTATGGAACATCATGAGCGACGCGTATCTTTACTGATCGACACCGTGCCCTTGCAATCCGGATAGCGGGAGCATGACCAGAACGGCCCTGATTTCCCCTTTCGCCTGAGCATTGAGGCGTTGCACATGGGGCAGCCCGGGCTCCTTTCGACCGCTATTGCCAAAGTGAGTGAGCGGCAGTGTGCGACCAACTGCGCAATCCAGTTCGCCTGCTTGGCGACGAACGCATCCAGGGTCAGGCGTCCCGCTTCGATTTCGTCCAGCGCCTGTTCCCAGATTGCGGTCATACCCGGATCTGCGACTGCTGCCGGTACCGCCTCGATCAGGGTATGGGCCGCGGCGGTGGCCATCAAGGCGCGTTTTTTCTTCAGTAAATAACCGCGATCAATCAACCCTTTGATAATGCCGGCTCGCGTGGCTTCAGTACCGATACCGGTGGTGTCCCGAAGTTTCTGTTTCAGGCGTGGGTCGTTGACCAGCTTGGCGACGTTTTTCATCGCCTTGATCAGATCGCCCTCGGTGAGAGGTTTGGGAGCTGCGGTGCGCATGGATTTGAGTTCGACGTCGTCCACTGCGCACTGCGTGCCTTGTTGCAAGGCGGGCAATACTTGCGACTTTTGACTGGGCTCATCCGCCTCCGCAGCGTCGTAGAGCAAGTCTTTCCAGCCCTGAATCAGAACCTGTTTGCCAACAGCCATCAATCGTTCTTCGCCACACTCCAGTTCGACCTGGGTTCGATCAAACTCATGATGCTGAAGAAATTGCACGAGGTAGTGGCTACGAATCAGTTCGTAGACTTGGCGTTCTTGTTCGGACATCCGCGCAAGGTTCGCCGGCTCGGTGGTGGGGATTATGCCGTGGTGCGCGGTGACCTTGGCATCGTTCCACACGCGGGAGTGCAGTGATCGATCGAGTCTTCCGAATGTGGGCTGCAGCGCGGGATCCGTTTTGCGCAGGGCATCGAATACCGTGGGTGCCTCGTTGAACATACTCTCTGGCAAATAGCGGCAATCGCTGCGCGGGTAGGTGGTGGCTTTGTGGATTTCATACAGGGCTTGGGCGATGTTCAGGGTTTCCTGGACGCCGAGCCCCAGCTTACGCGAGCAGACTTCCTGCAACGTGCTCAGGTCGAAGGGCAAGGGTGGTGCTTCGCGGGAATGTTCAGTCTGCAACGAGAGTACCGTGGCGGACTTCTCGTCGGTGATTGTTTGGACCGCGTGATGGGCAAGCGCCTGTTGCAGGCAACGCCCCGACTCGTCCCGTCCTGAGCATGGCGGTAACCACGACGCGATGAATCGCTGGCCCATCGACGATAAGTGCACTTCAACGTTCCAGTAAGGCACCGGGACGAAGCCGGCAATCGCACGATCCCGATCGACCACCAGACGTAAGGTGGGTGTCTGGACGCGTCCCACTGACAAAACGCCGTCGTAGCCCGCCCGGCGTCCGAGGAGGGTAAACAAACGACTAAGGTTCATGCCGATCAGCCAGTCGGCGCGGCTGCGGGCGAGGGCTGAGTGGTAGAGCGGAAAGGTCTCCTGCTCAGACTTCAGCGAAGACAGGGCTTTGCGAATCGACGCCTCGTTGAGTGCGGACAACCAGAGGCGTTGGACGGGGCCTCGATACTGGCAGCGCTCCAGTAACTCGCGGGCAATCATTTCACCTTCGCGATCGGCGTCGGTCGCGATAACGACGCTGGTGGCTTCGCTGAGCAGGCGTTTGATGACGTTGAACTGTGTTGCGGTCTTGAGTTTGACTTCGACCTGCCATTGCGCGGGAATGATCGGTAGCTGATCCAATGACCAGTTCTTGTACTGAGCGCCATAGGCTTCAGGCGGTGCTGTCTCCAACAGGTGGCCGATACACCAGGTGACGGTTGTCTGTGTGCCGGTCAGGCAACCATCACCACGCCGAGTGGTCCCAAGTACCTTGGCGATGTCCCGACCCTGGGACGGTTTCTCGCAGAGGAAGAGGCGCATAGAACTGCTCCGGATTGAGTTCGGAGCAGCGTGGTTGGAAACAGCAGTGGCGAGATATGAAAAACCTGAATTACAGGTTCCTCATATTAGAAGGTGAAGGCAGGCTTGAATGGGCCGCGCCTGCTAACCCGTTGCGGGTGGACGGCAGTGTGGATCTTCACGAGCAGCGTGTAGAAACACACCAGCAACTTCGCGCAAAGGCGCAATTTTTATGCCTGAAGTCTGTCAGTCCGCAGGTGGCTGCCCACTGCGCTTTCTGGGTTTCGCCGCTGGTGAACTGGCCTGTTCTGGACTTTTCCCGACTTGTGGCGCAGATGCCGCGGGTTCACTGGATCGTTCGCGCATAACCACGCTGTGCACCCGGTGAGGCAGAATGCCGACTCGACGGGCCTCGATTTTGAAGGTCACCCGCGCATTGTCTTCGCTGTCCTCCCACTCATCGCGTACGGTGCGGCCTTCGACCAGCACACGCATACCTTTCTGGTACAGCGTGCTCCAGTGTTCAGCCTCGCGGTGCCAGAGCTCAACCGGCGCCCAATAGCCGCCTCGATCTTCGTAGCCGCCCTCGCGTGGCACGGGGTTGTCGAAGTACACATTCAGCCGTAGCAAACGCCGTGGCTCGTCATTGCCTGAGGCGAATTCCTGGAACTCTGGCGCACTGCCGATGTTGCCTTCGCCGACGAAAAAAGTACTCATCGTGATACCTCCGCTGCGGTTGTGAACTGGCGCAGCAGCCGTTCGGCACTGGCCATTTTGATCGCGCAGGTCGAGGCCTGGCGGTAAAGCGAATGCACCACGCTCATCTGTAGGTTCAGTGCAATGCGCTCGCATTCGAAACGGTGCAATCCCTCGCGCACGACCTGGGACAGGGAGTTGTTGCGGACCTGGCGTTCCCAGACCGCAACCCCCATACGGGCAAAATCACGGGTGCGCCAACGCAAAAAGGTGCTGCCCGCGCTGGTGTTCTGCAGCACCAATCGAATGTCCAGCAGTGAGTAAGGAGGCTGTCCGGCCTGCTGCACCACAGCCACCATCAGGTGACACAACTGCGCCTCGATTTCCCTCGCCACCTGCGCCAGGTGCTCCAATTCCCCCTTACCCTTAAAAGGTTTTAAAAGGCCTTTTAGGGAGGCTGCGTGTTCGAGCTGTCGATAGGCATCGTGTGTTAACACTTCTAGGCTCATCGGTTGAACCGGGGTCATCGGATTCATGCTTCGTCCTCCGGCTCATCCACCGTCGCAGATGGCTCTCCCGGTTCCGCTGCCAACGCGTCAGCGTCATCCACTGGCACAGCGCCACGACGAATGATCGGCGGCGCGAACTGGGAGCGGCGAATACCCTCAAGAATGTCCAGTGGAGGCAGACCCAATTTTTCGGTGGCCGCCAAGGCACGGGCGTTGTTCGCCGCCATGTCATCGCGTGTGACGCCGGAATGCCGATAGCGCTGTGCCTGCCCGAACAGGCTGCGCAGCAGATGGGCGCCGTCGTCGATCCAGGCTTCCATGTCGATGCGACCGATCAGGGCAGTGTGATGGGCCAATAGGGTACGGCGCACCAGGGTGTCGTAGTCGGTCAGCAGGTAGACCGCCAGAAAACCCAGTTGGCTGCCGATGTACAACGGCAAGGTGACGGGGTGGATGTTGAGGTTGTCGCCCATGTCGATCTGTGTCGGCAGGTCCTGTCTGATCCTATCCAACTGTTGGGTCAGTTCCAGCATCCCAGCCTTGGCCTGCATCAGTTTTTCTTCGAGTTGCACGATGGCCCAGTCGGCATAGGGATCGTCCTGGGCCGCGGTTTGTTTGATCAGGTTGGTGACACTGATGTAGCCGGCCATGCCCATGATCGAGTGGACGCCTTCGCGTGCGGCTCGACCGTGCCAGATACGGGCGGCGTGGTGGGTGTGCAGGGTCAGGGTGATGCTGCTGCGCAATGAACCCAGGTTGAGTTGGTAGTGATCGGCCACGGTGTTGTCCTCGCAAAGGCTTGGACGGGAACGTTGCGACAGATGAGGGTCAAGGGCAGCCAAAAAGCTGAATGCCGTCTGTTCGGTTTGGTGTGAGAGGGTTAATTTCGGAGGCGTTCGTGAGTGATGCCAGTGGCATCATTTCCAGGGATGGCGATGGCTGTATCGGTCGGATTGCGCAGATTCGGCCCTTTGCGATTTCACAGTAGAGCTCAGTAGATTTGATGCCACTGGCATCAAATCTACTGATGTCCAGGGCGTTTGCCGCACAGTTGGCGTAGCTCATTCAGGCACGCTTGGGCGAGGGCGGAGGCGGGTTCGCCCTGTTTTCGGGATGGGCGTGACGGTGCCGTTGGGGGCGGTTCTGCAACGGGTGAGGGCTCTGTCTGACCCGCCCAAGGCCGAAAGTCGCCTTTCAGTGCGCGCTGGATTAGGCCCATCAGATACGCCGCTGGTTTGCGGATACCTCCTGCCGTACAGCGTGCACCCGCTTCGTTGAGCACCGCCTGACGATCCGCTGGTTTGAGCTTGTTCAGCGCAATGGCGACGGCCTGACGCTCGCTTGGACTCAGGTGCAGCTGATCGGGCCAGTGCAGGTTATCCACCGCCAGGGTCGCGCGCGGTACAGTACAAGTACTTTCTTTTAATACAGTACAGGCGGCGTTCGGATTCCGAACGGTGCCGGAAACACTGGCGTTCAGACTCGGTTCGGAATCCGAACGAGGGCCTGCACGATTCCGAACGAGGGCATTTTCTCCCGGTTCGGAATCGTGTAAAGCGTCATCGGTTGCCTGATCCAATCCTTGCTGCGTCCAGTGCTCGCCCCAGCTGTCGAGCCGGGTGGGGAGTTGACCCAGATCGATATGGGTGTCCTGTCGAATTTCTTCCAAAACATGCTGGGCGACGATACGCACAGCCTTGGTAGCATGGCCGAAGGCATGCCCGACCAGTTCCAAGTAATCTCGATCCAATTCCATGGCTTCGGCGGGGGTTAACGGCTCATCGTGCAGAACATACAGAGAACCTTGAAGACGTCCGCTGAGCTGATCGCGTCCGCGACTCACCAAACTGAGCCAGCGCGTCAACCTGAGCATCGTCAACACCCGAGCAATGGTTTCACGGGAGGCTGACGCACCGTAGGGCACGCTCGACAGGTAAGGCTGCAAATCCTCATAGCGCGGCGTGACCACGCCCTGACCGTGTAGCATGAGTCGAAACACCTGCCAGGCATTCCGTTCCAATGGCGTCAGCCGACTATCCAGCAGCAGCCGACGCGGCACGACTTCTTGAGATTGACCACTGAACAGAAAGCCCACCTGCAGGGCCTGGTTGGAAGGAGGTTCAGTGGTAGGGCGTACGGGCCAGCGTTCACTCAGATGCTGGGTGCATTGCTGCAGGACACGCTGCCAACGACTGGAAGGGGCTGTGTTCATGTGCCGTTGCTGTACTGGTCGATTTGTTGCCAGACGATGGTCAAGCTGATCTGTTGCTCCTCCGCCAGCATCATCATGGCGTCGAGCTGGTCCTCGGTACCGTCCTGAACGCGTAGCTGGCACCAACGCTGCCAGAGCGCATGTTCCTGCGCTTCGCTCAAATGCTGGGGGCGGCCCTTACGGGTTTTTATCTTGAGCAGACGTCGGCGCAGGGCGGTTTCCGAATGCGCCAAGCCGAAGCACTGGTACATGATGGTGCTGCTGGCGCCCAGCTTGAGCGCTCGGTTGATTAAGCGCTCGTTCTGCTCGTCGCCTTCGGCTTGCACGATCAACCGATGCAGCACCGGCGAGTCAATCTTGACCTCGACCCAAGACACTGTGGCATGTGCCAGGCGCGACAGCGTGGTGGGCGGTAAGGATTGCAACAAGTAGATGTCTTCCTCACTCAGTCCGAGTGCCTTGCAGCGTTGCAGGTTACCCAGGCGCAGCTCATGCAGCACCTGAGTCAGCATGGCCTGATTGAGCACATTGATGGACAGGCTCATGGCAGCTCCTTCGGTAAGTTGTCTTCAGGGGTAAGCGTTAAGTCGATCAGGCGGCGGGCCAAGCGGATGAGACGATACAGTTTGATTAACAGACTGTCGGGCAGTCGCTCCAGCCCTACGTCCACGGCAGGACGATCTGTCAGAGGGAGTTGATAGATCCCCAGCAACAGCTGGCCGAACAGGGCTGAGGGCAGTTGCTTGCGATCCTCCCAGTTCACGTCGTCTTGAGCGCGCAGCAGGGCCATGAGCAGTAGGTGAACGCCGGTTGCGTGAGGCGCTGCAAGATCAACTCGCTCGATGTTCAGGTCGAAGCCCAAGCCAAGCGGCTGACCGATGATGCTCTCGGGGTATCCGGCATAGGCCGCCATTTCTCGCGCCAGTCCGGCAATGGCTAAACGCAGTTGTTCGGGTGTATCCAGCGTTGGTGTGATCGTCCAGAGGTCGTCGATTGGGCAGGTTTCGACTGGAGACGTCGCTTTGGTGGCTATCTCGCGATCGATTTGCTCACGAATCTGTTGAACGCGTGATCGAGGATTGACCGCTGGTGAAACATTTGTTTCGGGTTCTGCGAGCAGTTCTTCTGAAACTGACTCTATCCTGCTCTCGACCTGAGTTGATTGTGATTCAGTGTCGGAGGAGGGCGGTTCTGCCGCGGCTTCATGTGCGCTTGGCGGATAGATGTTCTCTGAGGGCGTGGTAGTGACAGCCCCAGGCGTGGATCCGACCCGTTGGGTATCGCTCAGCTCCAGGGCCAGCATACGGTAGGACTGTCCGAGCAAGCGGCTCATGCGTTCGAGTAATTCATCCTGGATCTGCTCAAGATCAAAGGATTCAGGATCGCAATCGAAGTAACCCATGGTTTCCAGCCAGAACTGTGCAAATGCAACTGTGGCGGTTGGATAACGGTTCCAGGTTCGCTCTGCCTGACTACGTAGAGCGATCAGGCGTTCGATCTGGGGCTTGCCCAAACCGGCATACAGGGTTTGTGGAATGGCGGGCAACAAGTGTTCGAGGGTGTCGAGCATCCGGCTGATGTGCGACTGTGAAATAGGGTAACCCCCAGCGGCAAGACGTCGTGCCAGTTCACGTTGCGAGAGCACAGCTCCCTCTGCTTCGAGCATGGTTTTGAGTTTGGCCACCGCCAGAGCCCGTTCGATGAAGGTGAGTTGGCCGTGCAGATCGCTTTCGGCCAGATGGCCGAGCAGGGCAGTGATTTCATTGCTCCAAGGTCGGAACAGGCAATGAATGCGAAAGAAGCGCTCGTCGCGGGTTTCCTGCCACAGCTCGCCGAGAATTGCCAAACGCGTATTACCGCCGTTGCGGATGATGAAATAGGTTTCACCCGGGCGGCGGGTAATCGGTGGCGGTTGATCCAATCCGCGTTCACGGATCGAAGCCTTGATATCGTCGTATAGCGGATTACGGATGAAGCGCGGGTTATGTTCGTAGGGCCGCAACTGCTCCAGCGTGACCAACATCGGCGTGTCAGTAGGTGGATCGGACAACCGCTCCAGTTCTGGCCCTCGAGGGAAATGGTCCTGGTGCAGCTTGTCGGTGATCTCTTGCTGACTGAGCTTCTTCATCGGAACAACCTCAGTTAACGCCGGTTACGCAAATGGTCACCGACCTCGAACTTGACGATCTTGGCAGTCCCCGAACCTTCGAAATGTCTGGAAAGCTCTGCGAGGAGCCAACCCATGGCCGAGCGTCCACCCTGCAGGCGAAAGACGACAGTGCAGTATTCATCGCCAGATGGGTGGTGTGGTCGAGTGAATGGTGGAGCGATGATGGGAAGTTGATCCAACATCAGAAGACTCCTTGCCAAACGCTGTTGGCTATAAGGTCGAGCAAACACAATGATTGGGCGAGAAGTGCCGGCATGGTGAATGGTGTCATTTAACCTCCGTGCACCTGCCCACCCTAGAAATCGCTTCGCGCCATTCCGGAAACAACTCGATGGCCAGCGCTTGCATGGTTTCCATCGCGGATGGCGAGCGTCGTTCCCGTGACTGGCGTGTCTCGACTCGGTGGACCGGTAGGCCAAGGGAGGCGGCGTTGAGGTACGCCACTCGCTCCGGAATTGCGGTGTCTAGAACCGAGATGTTGTTAGCCCCTGCGAAGGTCTCGCGCAGGCCACGGATGATCATCCGGGTGTCCACTCGAATGGCATTCACCTGGTTCAGGAGCAGTCGTAAGGGTGGGGGTGGAATGCCCAGGTGGCGGAAAGGTTCGAGTTCGCTGAGTAGCTTCAAGGTGCCACGCTGCAGTTCGCGGGCGGCGAGCATTTCCGGGGTGATGGGAGAGAGGGCAAGGTCGGAGGCCAGGATGGCCATCTCCAGCAGCACGCTACGCGCACCTTGGGTGTCGATCAAAAGCAGGTCGTAACGGGCGCGGAAGTTGTCGAGCAGATTGCGTAGGCGTAATCGCCCGTCAGGGGCGTGCAGCAGCAAGGTACTCAGTCGACCTTGATCGTCGTTGGAGACGATCAGATCGAGCCCTGCAATCACTGTCCTGGAAATAATCTGGGCAGGCATAGCTAGGTTGAGTGCGATGAACTCGTACGCACCGGCATCAGCCTTCTGGCTCAAGGCGTAATAGCTGGAGAGGGTGGGTTGGCTATCCAGATCCAGTAGCAGGACGCGTAGGCCTGCGTCAGCCAGTAGGCCGCCGAGATTGGCGGCTACTGTGGTTTTGCCCACCCCGCCTTTGGTGGAAACCACCGATACCACACGCATGGCATCAGGCCTGTTTGCCTAAGCGTTCAACGACCCACTGCTCGATTTCTAGCGAGTCCCAGCCGACTGCCCGCAATCCAATGCGTTTAGCCTGAGGGAATTTACCTTCCTTCATCAGGTTGTAGATGTGCGCGCGTTTGAAGCCGGTTTTTCGCTCCACCTCGTCACGTCGCATGATGTGGCGTTCTACCTGCAGTTGAGGTGCTTCAACGATGGGTAAGGATTGGCTGGACATGCTGGTCACTCCTGGCGCCGATTGGCGCGTGGTGGGAAGTGACCTGAATTGAATAGCAGAATTGGGGGAGAGTCATTGCACTGCAATCAGAGGTATTGCAGTGCAATTGCTCCATTCAGATATCTTTTTTGAGTATGCGATTGGCTGCGGCGAACTTTGCATCCAGCGTGCGTTTGCTCAGGCCAGGATCGTCTTTGCGATGAGCTGAGATGGAATTGACGATGGAGGATTGACTATCAAATACTGAGTGCGGTTTACCTGATGGCGAGTGTCCTAAGATTAGTTCAAGCAACGCCCCTATGACTTTCAGGTAGCCGATTTCACTGCGGTCACTGAGTTTACTGTTGGACTTTAGTAACTGATGGATATTTTCTCTTTCCAACCCCATTGCCTCAAGCTCATCGAGTAGTTGTTGATAAGACGCTTCTATATTTTTTATCCGCAATTGCATTGCATCTCGGTCGGCTTGTAAGGCCAGATAGGTGCCAGGGCTGATAGCTCCTTGTTGGTTGAAGGACTGTTCGAAAAGAAAGCTTGGTCTTTGATCAGGGTAGTAGCGCGCCATCCAAACTCTGAGGTCAGTATGGCGGATAGTTATCTGACTGCAATCGATGGGCGTGCCAATCGTGACCGACACGCCGAAGCAGCCATAGGCCAGGTCGCCATGGCGAATGGCATCTATAATTTTTTCGGTATTTGCCTGTAGGCACGGCCATTGGGGGAAGTATTTTGACAGGAGCGCAGGACAGTCCCAAGCCGATTCTAGTATTTGGGTTTCATGAGCCATGAGATTGCACCAGCGTATAGCTGCGTCAATGGGCCGATAAAAAAATTTTGCAAAAACGTTGTAGCTATCGGGTTCATACATAGGAGCAGCCTCATATTTGAGGGAACAGATCCGCTAACTACGTTTTTATGGCCTTTACTAGCTGGGCTTCCGTGCGGCAACTGTCCCTTGATTCGGTTTTATTTGTTGGTAAATCGATATCCTTTTTTTCGTGAGCGATCCGAGCATTAAGCACCTAATGCACTCTGGTTATCGAGTTCTTACGCTTGTTTCAATTGACGATTTAGACGCACAGCACCACGGTGCTTCTCCCAATAACCTATGCATCGCTAGACTTTGAAAGAGCTTATTCTGTGGTGCAGCAACTGACTTTGCTTATTCAGGAGTCGTGCTCCATCAGCCAGGTCATTGACATAGTGGGAGACTCCATCACTCAGTCGGTGAATGGTGATGATATTTTCGTTCACCGTTTCCGCGACAGTACTCTGCTCCTGGGCAGCCAAAGCAATGTGTTGGTTCATTTCATTGATGCCCTGAACGTTTTCGCTGATTCGCGTCAGGAACTCACCGACTTGCCGTGAGGTGCCCACCGCATCCTGCAGCGCATTCTGGCAACCCTCCATGGCTTCTCGTGCCTGATGCGCTGCGCCCTGTAACTGGGTGACAATATTTTCAATGACTTCGGTCGACTGGCGGGTCTTTAGCGCCAGGGCACGGACTTCGTCAGCGACCACGGCAAATCCTCGTCCTTGCTCACCGGCTCGTGCGGCTTCGATGGCGGCGTTCAGGGCGAGGAGGTTGGTCTGCTCGGCGATCCCGCGAATAGTGACCACCATCGCACCGATCCCCTCGCTGTCTCGCATCAAGTCACCCAGTTTCAGAGCGGTATGGGCTATCTGTGTCCCCAGGCGTTCGACCATTTGCTGGCTGGCGTCCATCATGGCGTTCCCTTCGCAGACATGGGCTGCCGACTCGCGTGTTTGTGCGCTAGTGCTCGAGGCGTGTCTGGCAACCTGGATGGCGGATCGAGCGAGTTGCTGCACGGAAGCGGCTACGGATTCGACCTGCTGAACCTGCTGGGCGGTAGCGTGCGAGGTGTGACCAGTTGTTATGTCCATTTCACCGGCATGCTGATCGAGAGCGCTAGAGACGAGCCCGACATCCGCAATCAGGTTCGATAGCCGTTCAAGCACTAGGTTGAAGTTGCCAGCCAACTCACCAATTTCATCAGGGCAACTGGCATCTAGGCGTTTACTCAAGTCAGCTTCACCTCGTGCTATCTGCGCCAGGCAAAGGCTGACCTCTTTGACTGGTCGCAGAATGTGACGCCGGGTCAATAGCCACACAGTCCCCAAGGTAGCGAGCAACAAAACTGCGGTGACTGCCAAGTTTTGCAGTAATACAGTTTTCAGGGTCGTTCTCAGCGCCTGGTTGTTGAACTCAATATCCAGCATAGCCAGCGCCTGACCATGATGCATTACCTGTGTGTTGAGCCGGAAGGAGACATTAGCCGCGTTTTTCTGACTGACAGAAGTTGAACGTTGCGTACGGGAATCGCGCACCGTTAGTCCATTAACATCGGGGGCGCGCAACAGTTCATTCAGCAAATTTTCGATCTGAGCCTGATTACCACTCGCGAGCGGTTCGCTTAGGGATTGTGCCGCAAGCTCAAGTAACGTAGTGGCTTGCCTGAGTTGCTGTCTGCTCAACTCCCGAGACGTGAATTGATAGTTGAGCGTCGCGACAGCGAGTGAAACGCAAAGCATGACCAGTGTGAGCGTCATCATCATTTTGCCTGCGAGCGAATATTGCATCATGGATCTCGTTTTATTGGCGTGGTCTTTCAGCAGAAACGATGCAGGGTTAATTTCATCCTGATGCGACTCGCGGCATTGCGGAGTAGGCGAGATAATCGGCGAAACGCGGATCTGAAATTTGTGTAGAATTAAGAATTACTGAGGTAGCACAAGTCATAGGCGATCTCGGTGTGAACGACGGATATGTTCTCGGTAGCGCTAATCTTCAGTGCAGCCGGACAAACGCAAAAGACACACGAACGGCTATTGTGCTCGGTAGGAGTTACCTGCAGATTGCCGTTCAGCTCGTTGAGGCCCACCTTCCATTTGTCGACCCACTTCCATATCCAATATTTATTTCGACGAACGGTTAACTTGGAAGCCAACGCGTCCGTGGCGGGGAAGAGTTGAGCGCCACCTCGACGTATCGCTACATCGAGGATAATGCTCTTGACCTCAAAAGGTGTGCGCGTAACGTACCTGCACGACGTAGTCGTTGCGTGCGCGGTTCTCTACTTCGGTCTCACGATAAGTGTTGAACCAGACACCATCACCATCGCCTACTTTCCAGAACACCCCAGGGCCAATCCCAAGCACTTTTTCGCGAGAGTCGGCGAGGCGGTGACCATTGACCTCATCATCACTTATTTGTTTGAAGTAATACCCATTGAGGCCAACTGAGACGTTGGGTATCACTTCATAGGAGGCAGTAAAGTTAATCCATGCCGCTTTGCCTGCCTGGGTATCACGCACAGGCTGACCTTCGAACAGTTGCACTGAACTGCTGGCTGGGTCCTTGTTTTTAAAGTTTTGCAGATAGTGCAAGCGCCAGCTCACTTCCCAGCGGGGTGCGGGCATCCAGGTCGCCGCCCAGTAAGGATTGATCGAGTAGAAGTTAGATCCTTGGTTGAGGTCCTTGTGTTCATCGTATTTACCGACGGGTAACAACACATCCAGTGCCAGGCGCTGGACGAAAATAGGTCGTCCATGCTCATCGACAATAGGATCGAACTGCACCAGCGGGCCGGTGGTGACGTCGCCAACTCCAGTGGCGTTGTCCTTGAGTTGTGGACCGTTGCTACCAAAGTCACCGTCGAGTGAAACGATCGGCACAATGATGTTCCAGCCCAGGTGTGCGCCCGCGCCAATAGTGTTGGGCGAGTAATAGCTGAGTTGGTTGATCAGGCTGGTGACATTGATCTTCGGGTTATCAAAGTCTTTGATTTCCTTACCCGAGTTATTTCGAATCGAACTGGCGCTGGTGTACCTCAAGTATTGCTGGAACGAAAAGCCGGGCAGGCCGGCAAATCCATCGTAAAAACTGGTGCCTCCCAGATTAATCCCGTTCGGCTCCCCAACGCTAGGCGGTGGAGGGCCGTTGGCGGCTACAGTTTCTAGGGACGAGAGAGTGGCGAGGACTAGCAAGGCTGGACAAGTTTTTTTTATTGTGTTCATCGTTGTTGGCTCTATTGTTATTTTTTTTGGCGCTATTTGGTAATTCCCAGAGTGCTTTTGCATCAAGCAATCTGGTACCAATGTGCTTTTGGCACATTATTTTTTTGCTTGCGTGGTACCTGGGCTCGCGGCATCAGACGCTGAGGGCTTTGCTCGGAATCGATGGAAAGGGCAACCCGCGACTTTCGCCTGCTCGCTCTGCTGATCTGGTGTTTTAGATGCACCCGCAGCGCGCTTGGCGGCATGCGCCACTTGCCGGCGTTCCGTGAAGGTGTCCTTCGGATCAGGGATCACCTTTTCCCCCATCCACAGAAAACCGGCAGTAAACAAACGCAATGCTTTACTGGCCAACGGTGAGGGTCGTTTGAGTTCGTAGGCGCGGATCAGATGATCGGGATAAAGACTGATCACCCAGGCAAATACCAGAGAGTGTGAGAATTTTGGAAAATAACGATCGGCGAACTGTTGGATTATTGCTCGCGCCGCCGGTGGGCCCATGTCGTGTTTGGGAACATCCTCACTTTCCCAGCGATCCATGAAGGCCATGATTCCATCAAAGGAATCAGGGAAGCCTGTAATCGCTTCGCCCGTCCCGGCGTTGCGAAAAATGGTTGACATCTGGTGCCAGTATTTAACAGCGGCGAGCTTCTCTTTTTCGCTCATGCCCGCCATACCTACGCGTTGCATCAGGCGATGCATGCCGGCTGCTTCATAGCAAAGCGTGTAGACGTAGGTGTCGTTGCGGCTGAAGCTCTCGCCAAATCGCTGAGCGTAGTGGGAGTGTATTTTGTTTATCGACTCAACGTTTTCGCGGGTCTTGTCGTGGTGTGAACCGTAATGCCACCAAACCTGCATCTTCCAGGATGTGTCATCGGAGCGTCTGAATGAGTTTTTTAGAATTTTCCCGTCACCGTTGTCAATGAGAGGCAACGCGTCCAATTCCCTTACGAAGAAGTGAGGGAAAGTGACGGCGTACACAAGATTCATGATGAAGTCGGTTGGCCGATAAGCCGCAGAGAGTTTCCAGATCTCGTCATAGTCGGTAGCAGGGTCGAGCTGATCAATACGCGCGGCGATCCATTTGCGGGTCATCGGGTTTTCCTCTTATTTTTGTTGTCATCTCACTGGGCGCATGGTCATTGCGCTTCCTGCGGATAGCTTACAAGTTAGAAGAAGTACCGAGCGCAGTCATTAGGCCGGAAAACCAAAATAATGATTGGTTTTGGTATTGCAGTACGGCGGCCCTCGAGCGCTTGAAACGTGCGTTGATGGTCTATCGACTGGGATACATCAATCTCACTGTTTACCTGTTTCTATTCCCTTTCATGCTTGAGGACACGGCCCTCGTACTGGGTGATCAGGTGCAAGGCGCAGCGTATTTCGAGCTCTCGTTGCTTGATAGGACAACCCAGCAGTAGTTCTATCTGTTGCAGTCTATACACTAGCGTGTTGCGGTGAATACCTAGCGCTTCAGCACCGTGGAGCAAGCTGTTGCCTGACTGCAAGTAAGCGCTGAGTGTTTGGCGGTAGCCGCCGGCTTTCTCTGATTTGTTTGCCAGAGGTCCGAGCACGGAGTCGACATACCACGCGGCCTTTTCAAGATCCTGACCGACCAGGATCGTCAGGACATGGTCAGCCCAGCGCATGACGCCTTTGATTGGGGAAAGGATTGCAACGCTACTGACATCTCTGGCTTGAAGATGAGTACGCCTGAACCCAGCAGGGCCCTTCGCTGGTTCACCCAGTGCACATTGAGTTCCACTTAATTGCCCCAGTGTTTCTTCAAGTCGTTTCAGTTGGGTCGGAGTAGGGGCGCGCGGTGTACTGACCCAAGCCCATGTCAAATGCTGAGTGAAGGAAACTACCAGCGGTGTATCGCCGATGATTGCATCTTGTAAATTGCGTTGTAACTCACCCAAGTCTGAGCTGAGCTTGGTGTTGAGATCAGAAATAATGATACCGACATGGAAATGCTCAAGATCCAGGCCATGATCTTTTTTGATTTGCTTTAGCTCGAATGGTTGAAGCGCGCCCGCATTGCCGATCAACTTTTCCACAAGGGCGCGGCGTCTCGCGATTTGACTTTCCATCAGCACCTGACGCTCGTCCAGGTAGCACAGCACAAAGTGCTCGATGATTTCATCCACCACGCCTGCACCGTTGGTGACTAACCGTTGAACCGTTGAGGGTGCAAAAGTCCTGGACGCCGACGCGGTGAAAAAATGATTGACCCAGATAGTCTGGTTGGCTCGCATGTTTTTGACGATGCTGCTGAACGGTACTTCGCGACGTGCAGCTTGTCGCGCCATTGAAGGGATCAATTTCAGCGTAAAGTGCTCACTGTTTCTCGATAACGAACTCATGAATATATCGAGGATGAGCGTTTCAAGGTTGAGGCGTATCTCTGGCGTCGGCAAGTCAGGCACCGTTTGAAATTCGTCCTGCAAGCGCTTGAGGGAACTGGCGGCCTCCTCAAGCGCCCAGGCCACCGCACCTTCACCCATCTTCAACACAGCATTGGTCAGATGATGCTGACCAATCACCGCCTTGGAAAAAGCGTTCTCGACCGAGCCTTTTGGCTGCAGGTGAGAATAGAGATCAGTAGTCAAACGGTACTCCCTGTGAGTCGTAATGATTATTTATGTACGCATCACGCAGCCGCCCGTGGGGATCCAGCGCACTGTGATTGCAGTATAGCGTCGCGGTGATACTGCAATACCAAAAACGCCGTCGAGCTTGGATGGACAGACCGGAGACTGGCCCGGGGCGAGGCCCTATCGTAAGTGGTGGTGTTTTTAAATCGAGAGCACCCAGACGTTGCGCCATGAGCGCTTCTGTCTGACGACTGAAGGCCGCTGATCAGAGGCCTCTATTTTCGTATTCACTATGTGCACTCAAGCGAAGAGAGGATCTACATGTCTGCCCCTAAAAAGTGGATTCAAGCCAAAATCCAAAGCCTCGACCCAAGCAAGGATTACATTGAAATCTGGCGTTTATCGAACAGCTACGGGCTGAACGACTTCATGCAGAACTTCATCTACGCGTTGACCTTCCCTAATTTTGTCGTCACCGATTGGGGCTCCAGAGCGGTCTGGCGTGAAGACGGTGGCAAAGTCGTTTCACGGTCCACCTCGCGTGTAGAGCAGACCGGCAGCGCCAATGCGCTGTGGTGGTTCTACGGTCCTGAAGACAGCCGCACCATCAAGTCGGTTGAAGGTATTAATAATCTTCATGCGCATTGGGCCAAGCAGTATCCCGGTGCCTTTTCTTATAATGACGATTACGTGTACGTCTGTGCATTCACCGCCATCACAATGCACCGTCTGAAGTTGAAGATGGGCGCCCCGGGCCTCTCCGAGAACGAGAAGATTGCCGCGCACTTGTTCTGGCGTGACATGTGCAAACTCTTCCGTGCTGAAAACGATCAGCCGATCACTGGTTACCCGGATAGTTTCGACGCGCTCGTGGAATTTTGCGAAGCCTTCGAAAATGCTCCAAAACCCAAGCTTGAACGTGGCAATCTCATTATCACGGCGATTCATGAGCAGTTTGTCTTCCGCTTCTTCCCCAAGGAGTTGCATTGGTTTGGCCATCAGTTACTGCGCGCCATGTCATTGACCACCACGCTCGACACCATGCAGGTCGACCGCCCTGACCCCGCCGCGGCCCAGCTTTTGCCGCAACTGGCCGGCTACATGATGGGCATGATGGAAATGAATGCCGACGATCCGACTGAAGCCTATATCGAAGAGCGGATGAACATGTCCAGTGAAGATAAAGCCGAAGTGCGAAAGGGCATCCAGGCGCTGGACAAGCAATTCCCCGAGCATTACGTCGAAACGTACAAGAACGATCCTAAATTTGTCGGTTGCCCTTTTCATGCCGCTTTGGGCGATGGCGTTACACCGCAAAATGCAGCCGACAAACAAAGCATCAAGTCCATAGAGGCTCAGGTAGCGGCTTTGGGCGGCGACGAGTAACGCCAACTCACCTTGTTGCCCTGCATGACAATCAGCCCCGACAGGGGCTGACTGCGTGGTGCATTAAAAAGGGTAGTGGTGACCACCTGGCTGCCAGGTCACCCAGTGTGCGCGAGTGAATTCATCGACGGCATAATGACCGTTGAAACGCCCGAGCCCGGAGTTCTTTTCACCTCCGAAGGGCGCGTTTGGCTGGTCATCGACGGTGATGTCGTTGATGTGCGTCATGCCGGCGACGATGCCACGAGCGAACTGCAACCCGCGCGCCATGTCTTGGGTGAATACCGCACTGGACAACCCATACTCGCTGGCATTCGCAAGTCGCAGGGCGTGCGCTTCATCGTCGGCTATGAGCATTGGTAACAGTGGGCCAAATGTTTCATCTACCGCCAGGGCGTCATCGGCTTTTACGTTGCCGAAAACATGCGGTGGGAGCAACAGACCGTTGGCTGAAGCGCCGAACAGTTTAGTCAGGCCAGCGCTGTGTGCCTGATCAATCTTGCGTAACAGGCCATTCAATTGCGATTGATTGACGACAGGCCCAATCACGGTGTCCGCATCATTAGGGTTACCCACTTTCAGCTTGCTGACCCTCGCCACCACAAGTTCTGCAAACGCCGGGTATAAGGTGCGATCAACAATCACTCGGTTGACGCTCATGCATATCTGCCCTTGATGCAGGAAACGGCCGACCACGGCTGCGTGAGCTGCCACTTCAACGTCGGCATCATTCAGCACCACCAGTGGCGCGTTACCACCGAGTTCAAGAGCAACGCGTTTGATGTGCTTGCCACCCGTGGCGATGCGCCCGACATTGCGCCCCACGTCCGTAGAACCGGTGAACGAGATCAGCCTGGGTACTCGATGTTCCACGAAGGCGTCACCGATTTCCGATCCGGCGCCCACAACAACGTTGATGGTGCCCGCAGGGAAGCCCGCCGCCTCCAGTAGGTAGGCGATCAACAATCCGCCGCTGACAGCGGTATCACTCGCAGGTTTCAGCACTACGGTATTACCTAATGCCAAGGCCGGAATAACGGAGCGCATGCTTAGATAAAGCGGAAAATTCCATGGGCTGATCACCCCCACAACGCCAAGTGGATCACGGAACACAAAGCTCTGTTCGCCGGGCTTGTAGCTGGTCAAGATCCGACCCTCTACTTGCATCGGCATGCTCGCGCATTCTCGGACCAGGTTCAGCGTGCTTTGCCACTCGATGCCAGCCTTGATTCGAGTGCTGCCCGACTCTTTGATGAGCCAGTCGATAATTTCTTCACTGCGCTGCGCAACGATAACGGCAAGCTTTTCAAGCAACATAACTCGTTGGCCGGCGTGTAGCGCAGCCCACTCCAGCTGTGCCTTTTCGGCGGCCAGATAGGCTTCATCCAGATCGGCGACCGAGGCGAGCGGCATGTCCAACAGCAACTCGTTGTTGAAGGGGTTGCGGTTGTCCAGGCGTTTGGTTGAGCGACCTGGCTGCCAGCGGCCGTTAATGTATTGATGACCTTGAATGGCAAATGGAGCGGGTGCGTTCTGGTTGTTCATTTAGGCGACTCGATCAATTTAATGGATTGACTTCCCTGCAAAATCAGGTGCGCATCCAGGCGCGGCCCCAGGAGTTAAGAGTGTGCTCACTCTGCGGCCATACGCCGGCTTCACGGTCTGCTGGCGCCAGTTCAAGTTCGGCCGAGAATTCCAGTCGGTTCCGATCGGCATCGACCACCATGAAAAACAGATTGTTGCCCGGACCATGACGGCCAGGGCCGAAGAAAATGCTGATGCGCTCCTTGGCAAACCGGTCGCCCCAATCACGAATGTCATTCCACTCATTGGTTTCGTAACAATGGTGGTCCCATTCATTCTTCGACCCACGGAAAAAGGCGAGGGAGTGATGCTCGTCGTCGGAGCGCAGGAAACACACCATGAGCTGGCCGGTTTCCTGGTCGACCACGTTGTCGGAAATGGTGAAGCCAACGGTGTTGACGTAAAAGTCGATAGTCGTCTCAAGCTCGGTGGTTTGGAACACAACGTGCTGCAACCTCGACGGCATGCCTTGCAGTTCAGCACTTGTATCGGGAAGTACTACGCCGAATATTGTCTGGCGACCCTGTGGATCCCGAATGGCAAACGCGCCTGGCTCAAGTAAAGGCGAGGTCACCGGATCCATCTGGCATTCACGCTCAATCAGGTTCTGACGCAGCGCTTCCAGTTTGGCGTTGGAGTGGAGGTTGAAGGCAGCGGCCAGCAGGCCGCTATGGTCGGCTGGCGAAATGATTGCCGCTCGTTTCGGCCCCCGCATCACCTGGCTGCCATCTGCTTGTGGCGATGCGCGCATGTCCATCATTCGCGTATAAAAATCTACCTGGCGTTGAGGTTCTTTGCTTGCCAGGTGCAGGTAGCACAGTTGAGCAGGGGTCGAAGTCTGGAGGGTCGTCATGGAAAACTCCGCGATCAAAGAGTAACTGGGGAATGGGCGGTATTGGCAGCCGCGACGGCGACTGTCGTAGCCTGTGCAATGCCCAACAAGGACTGAAGAGCCAGAGCTGTTTCTGACTCCTGAGCCTGGTCAAATATGGCGGCGACATAGCGGTCGGGACGTAGCAGCAGGAAGGTGCTGGCCTCGGCAAACAGTGCGCTTAACTCACCGTTGCGATCATGTACGATCGTGAGTCCCGCCAAAGGGGGCGGAAGCGGAGCGTCTTGTGGAATGATCACGATGCGCTTGGCATCCAGGAGGGTCCAGAGCGGGTGCTGCAGTTGATCCATGCGTTGGCTGCGCAGATCGCCATATTGAATCAAGGCAAAGCCCGGGCCGATGTGCTCATCCAACAGTTGCGCGCAGCCGTGAGAGTCGAAAAGAGTCGGCTGCGGCAGCATGGTCCCGGCGCGCAGGTTGCCGGCCTTACCTTGGGATAACACCAGGCCCTGGGTAAAACGAGGCTTTGGTTTAAACTTCATTTGCAGAAAGTAATCGCGCAGAGGCGGGATCAGCCCGATCACGCGGAAGGTGCTGGTAATGAGTTTGGCGCGCAAGGCTGAAGCCGGCGCCATGACCACCCCGAGATTCAGCGCCAGCTTGATCAGCGCCCAGGCATGATCGCGGCGTTCGCTTTCATAGGTCTCGAGGGCGCTTTTCGCCATTTGTCCCCGGAGTACCGCCACAAGTTTCCAGGCGATGTTATGCGCATCACGCACACCACTGTTCATGCCTTGGCCCGCATAGGGTGGGGTCAGGTGCGCAGCGTCACCGGCGAGAAAAACACGACCTTCCTGCCAGCGAGAGGCAACCCTGGCGTGGAAGGTGTAGACCACTTTGCGCACCAGCGAATAAGCTTTTTCACCCCGGAACGGCCGCAGCAAGTTGCCAAGGCTAGCGTCGCTGAGCATTTGCTCATCAGTCTCGTCGTCTTTGAGCATGAACTCGAAGCGACGTGTCTGATGAGGGCCGGGCACTTCTACGACAGGTCGCTGCGCGTCGCAATACACACGAGTCTGCCAGAACGGGTCATCGTCCTGATCCAGATCCACGACCAACCATCGGGACTTGAAGCTGGAACCCACCATATCGATACCCAGTTGTTTTCGAACCGGGCTTCTGCCGCCATCACAGGCAACCATGTACTGGGCGTGCACCTCAACCGTGTCACCGGCCGCATTTTGTATTCGAGCGAGAACGCCTGAGGCGTTCTGTGTGAAGTCGATCAGTTCATGGCAGAAAAGCGGAGTCAGGCTAGGGAAACGCTCCATACCTTGCATCAGCGTGCGTTCGAACAGGGGTTGCCTGAACGCATTGCGTTTGGGGTAGCCGTATTGCTTGCCGACAGGTTCGACCTTGCCAAAGCAACGTCCCCCTGGCTTGTCGAAGTAGTGAACGCCGTAGCCTTTGACGACGTCAGCCAACACGGCTTCATCCAGCCCGGCTGCCTGCATGGTTCGCAGCGACTCATCGTCGATCGAAACGGCACGCGGTTCAGTCACGGTGCCGGCTTTACGATCAAGAATGGTCGTACGCACGCCGGCCTGTCCGAGGAGGTTGGCCAACGTGAGTCCTGTCGGGCCGGCACCGATAATCAGTACGTCAGTATTCACGGGTGTAAGGGTTGTCATTTTTATTCCCTCGGTGACCGCCGGGCTGGTCAGTCCAGTACTTCTGGTCTGTGCGCCAGCGCGGTCATGAGTTGTGAAAGATTGTCGGCAAGGGCGAGGATTTGCTGGCCTTGCACTTCATCCTGTTCGCTATCGCGTTGCGAGGTCGGGCGCACGCAGCTGATGCTGCCCACCACTTTGCCGTCGCCATCGAATATGGGGGCCGCGAGGCCAAAGACGTCCGCATCGACTTCGCTGGTGCTCAGCACATATCCCTGGCGGCGCAAGCGTTGGAGCGAGCGCCGGAACACCTCCCACGTCTTGCCAAGGTTGCTGGACTCGATGTCACTCGGGTTTTCCAGAAACAGTTGGCTTTGATGCCGTGAGCCCATGTTGGCGAGGATCGCTTTAGAGGTAGCCCCCATGAACAAAGGTCTTGGCGATCCTCGCGAGTAGCTCACTTGGTTGGAAAGGTTGCCGGTTTGATGGATACAGACCACTTGATCCTTGAACAGCCGACACACCAACCAGGCTTGCTCGGCACCCCATTGCGGAAAGGTCGACTCCAGGGAGTGCGCCGCGCGTACCAACGGATCACTGACGCGCAGTTGGCGATCCCAGGTGATGATTCTCGCGCCCAGCGCATAGCGACCGGGCTCCACCTGAAACAGCAAATTGGCCTCGGCCAGTTCGCGTACATAACGGTAGGCAGTGGAGCGTGTGAACCCCAACGCATTTCCCATCCCGTCGACCGTCCAGATGGGATGGTGCTCGGTGAATAGGTCGAGAATTCGCAGCATCCGCTCCAGGCTGGAGCCTTTGCTGTCTGCCAGGTGCTCGGTGGTGTCTTCGGAATCAAACGGTCTTTGCATGTCAGCTCTCGTCTACAATACTGTTGCGCAGGATACCAATGCGCTCGATTTCGATTTCGACGATATCGCCCGGCTTCATCCAGACTGGTGGCTCGCGGAATGCACCAACGCCGCCGGTGGTGCCGCTGACGATTACGTCTCCAGGGGCCAGTTCAGTGAACGCGGTGCAGTACTCGATCAACTTGCGCACATCGAAAATCATGTCGCTGGTGCGCGTGTGTTGCATCACTTCGCCGTTCAAACGAGTCGTCAGTTCCAGGTCCTGCGGGTCGACGATTTCATCGCTGGTGACCATCCATGGGCCGAATCCACCGGTGGCCGGGAAGTTCTTCCCTGGAACAAACTGGATCGTGTGCTTCTGCCAGTCACGTACGCTGCCGTCGTTGTAGCAGGCATAGCCGGCGACGTAGTCCAAGGCGTCCTCCGGTTTGACGTGGCGAGCGGTCTTGCCGATCACCACGGCCAGTTCACCTTCGAAGTCAAGCTTGTGGGACACGTTTGGGCGAACGATGGGCTGCAGGTGTGCGGTTTGGCTGTCGGCAAAGCGGGTGAAAATCATCGGGTAGGTCGGCATGTCCCGACCAGTCTCGCGCACATGCGTGGCGTAGTTGATCCCGATGCAGAGCACTTTGCCTGGGTTGGCAATGACCGGCAAAAAGGTGATTTCACTCAATGCCAGGCGAGGCAGGTCTTTCAGCGCATCAGCCCCCAGTTCGCTCAGTCGATTGCGCGCGATGGCTTCTTTGAGGTCCGCACCCAGGTGAGACTTGAGTGATTCCAGGTCAATGACGTGGTCACCTTTAACAATGCCGTACGTGGAACGGTTTTGGTAAACGAAGCTTGCGATTTTCATGGGTATGCCTCTGGTTGCATCAATGATGTGTAACAGACTGTGAGGGTGTGGGTTGTTGTTTGCTCGCGGGGTCAAGTCGTAGCAAGGTAATCGCCGTCAGCGCGATGATTCCCGGAACCAACGCTGCGCTGAGGATCTCTGTCAAAACCCAGCCGGCTGCCAACATCAAGCCGCCGCAAACGGGCCCTGTAATGGAACCCACTCGCCCGACGCCAAGTGCCCAGCCGATGCCTGTGGAGCGTATTTCCTGTGGGTACAACTCGGCGGCCAAAGCGTTAAGACCTGCCTGCGCGCCTTGCACCAAAATGCCCAGCAACAACATTGCGGGGAAAAGCGAATAAATCGAAACAGGCAATTGGCTGAGCGCCAGCACGATTGCCAGGTAGCCCATGAATTCGATGGTCAATACGTTGACCGACCCCCAGCGGTTCATCAGCCAGCCTTGTACGACCGAGCCGATCACACCTCCCAGGCTGAAGAGAATGATGGCGCGAATGCCCATGCTCAGCGGTGCATGGGCTGCCACTAACAGCGTCGGGATCCAGCTCATGATGAAGTACAAAATCATCAAGTTCATGGCATACGGCAGCCAAAGCAGCAGGGTGCGGCGCCACATGCCGGCTGTGAAAAGACGACTCAGGGAGGTAGAGGAGGTTGCCTGTTGGCGTAGTTGGCCAAGACTGGCGGGCAGTTCTGCGAGGTTGGGTGCGAGCCGTTTAATGATAGCGCTGAGGGCAGCACGACTGCCGGGTTGGCGACTGAGGAACTCAACCGACTCTGGAAGCCGCCACACCACAACGCCGGCGACCAGCAACGGCAGCGCGCCACCGATCAGGAAAAGGTTTTCCCACCCCCAGGTAGCGAGCAGTTGGTCGACCGTCAAGCCAGCCAGCATGGCGCCCAGTGGCATGCCACAGAACAGCAGCGTCACGGCACTGCGCGAGTAACGTCGCGGGCTGTATTCAGAGATCAGCGCCACCAGGTTGGGAATTGCCCCGCCGAGGCCTATGCCGGTCAGAAAGCGCACGACGAGCAACTGCGAGACGTTGTTAACAAAAGCGGTCAGTAACGCGAATGTGCCGAACAGCAGGATCGACAACACCAGAATTCTCTTGCGCCCCAAGCGATCCGCCATAGGGGCCAGTAGCAGTGCGCCGAGCATCAAACCAAATAAACCCGCCGCGAACACCGGTGCCAAGGCTTGGGGCGTTACGTTCAAGGTTGATGCCATGGCAGTCACCAGAAAACCGACGATCTGGGTGTCGAATCCGTCTAGCACTGCGACCAGTACGCAGAGGGCGAGCCCCTCCCATTGCAACCGGCTGACAGGGAGGGCGTCAACGACGTCGCAGAGGATATTGCTGGGTGTAGGCGTATGCATGAACTGGCCTCTTATTGTTTTTATTGTCTGGGCAGGCAGGTGCCCTTGACTGAGGCTAAATCTATTACGAAGCAAAAATCCTGTAAAGATAAAATAAACCAAAATCCTAAATAGCAGGAAATATGATATTTTGGTTTCTCGTCGGCATGCACCATGGCAATGAGAGCCGCGTGCGGCTGCGTTTCCCTTATCAGGCTGCGGATGTCAGTTCATCAAATGAATAAGTGGATCACTCAATCATTCGGTCGCTTGATAGGCCGTTTTGGCATGCAGCCCGAGCTTCAGTGGCCTTCTCGGTCAGCACTGATTTTCAGTCTGCACACAACCACGGCAGCTCTCTTGGCGCTGGTCATCGCTCAAATGCTGGACCTGCACCATCCTTGGTGGGCTGCGATGACAGTCTGGCTGGTGGCGCAACCTACGCGAGGCCTCTTGATCGAACGCATCGGCGCGCGGCTGATCGGTACGGTGGTGGGAGCCATGGCAGGCGGACTTTTGCTGACGGTGTTCTTTGATCAGCAGCACTGGCTAATGCTCGTACTGGCAGCCTGGATCGCAGCGTGCGCCGGGTATGGAAACCTGTTTCGACATTTTCGAAATTACGGTTTTGTGCTGGCAGGCTACACCGCAGCGATCGTCGCGCTGTTTGGTATTCAAGACCCCGTGCTCGATGTGGACCTAGCCCTTGGCAGAATCTATTGCACCGTCATCGGCGTGTTGGCTTCAGCTTGTTTTTCATGGACGTTTACAGGCAAGTCCGCGTCCCTGGAATCCGTGTACAACCGACTCGATGCGCTGATTGTGGCCAGCGTTCACTACAGCCTCAAAAGGTTGCAGGCAGGCACTGCACACGATGCCAAAAGTTTTAGTGCGCTGTTGCAGGAACTAGCGGCGCTTGATCTGTGCCTGGATGAAATTGCTGCAGGTTCTCGAACAATGCGTTTACGGGTCTTTCGCACTCGCGACACGCTGGGCGCGCTTGTCGATTTGCTCGTAAGTAGCCATTTCGATGTTGGCGAAAAACTCCGATTTCCCTCTGACCTGTTGGTAGCAACTCATCCTGAATCGGCAGCTGCAATGGTGCTCGCGGTGATCAATGAGGTCCACAAAAACACTGAAAACCTTGCCGCAGGCACGCTGTTCGTTGAAAAATTACAACGCGTCTTTGCAGCGTTGAATGCTTGTGAAACGCCAGGCAGGGAAGCGTTGCAATCAACTCAACAGCGCGACTGGCACGCAACATGCCTCGCGGGCTCCAGACCCTTGATTGCGATGTCCATCGCCACCGCAATGTGGTGGGGCCTGGGTTGGTCAGACGGTCCAATGATGGTCATGACGGCCGTGTTGTTCGCCTCGCTGTTCTCCAGCCATAGCCACGCCAGTGCGGCGTTAAAAGACGTACTTGTTGGCTCGACCGCTGGAGCCGTTCTTGGCGTGACCTGCCGTTTTTGGCTGTTACCTGAAGTGGGAACGGTGTGGGAGCTGGCCTTGGTTATCGCACCGTTTTTGATGATCGGAGCGTTGCTCATGGCTCGGCCCGGTACAGCAAAACTGGCCATCGACCTGAACATGACCTTTTTGTTAATCGCTCAACCTGGATTGCAGGTAGACACCTCCCTTGAACATACCCTGTTGCAGATGTTGGCAATTCTGGGCGGGGTGTTCACTGCCGTGCTGACCTACCGATGGTTGGTTCCTTCATCGCCAGGCTCCCAGCGCAAGCGCCTGTGCAAGCGCATTGCGCGGCTCGCACTGAAGATCTCGGATACACCTGCCCCACCTGCTCAGGCACGAATTTATGATCAAGTCAGGGGTCTCCTGACAAGTCTGATCAGCCTCGAAAAAAAGGCCTCTCCACGGCTCATTGCTGCGTTCGAATGCGCAGCGATTGCTCAGCTTTTCGCTCACCACCGAACTGATGAACATCACACCCTTGCACTGCACCAGCAATTGGAAAACCTCGCGACTTCCAGGCTGGCAAGCAAGAAGAATACTGGCGCTGACCTACTTTGAATCAACCGGAGAACACCCATGTCTGACCGCCCAACACCGTGGCAAAACTTTACTGGCCAATACATCGCCGGGGCTTGGCGTTCCGGAAGTACGCGCAAGGTCCTGGAGAACCGCAACCCTTATGACAACGCCCTGCTGACCGAGCTTTCGCTGGGTGATGTTAGCGACCTCGACGACGCCTACCAGGCGGCAGCAACCGCGCAGAAAGCATGGGCGCAGACGTTACCTAATGAGCGCTCAGCCTTGTTCATGCGCGCCGTTAACGTACTGGACGCCAGGCACGGCACGAAGAAATTGTCGACTGGCTGATTCGTGAGTCAGGCAGCACGCGTACCAAAGCCGAAATCGAGTGGTCAGCGGTACGTTCGACCATGATCACGGCCGCGGTCATGCCTTCGAGAGTCGTCGGCCGCATTCTGCCAATCGACACCCCCGACAAAGAAAGCCGCGTTTACCGTAAACCACTGGGTGTGGTCGGGGTTATCAGTCCCTGGAACTGGCCGATGCACCTTTCCAATCGGTCTATCGCACCGGCGCTGGCACTCGGTAACGCCGTCGTCGTGAAGCCTGCCGACGATACGCCGGTGACCGGTGGTTTGTTGTTGGCGAAAATTTACGAAGAGGCCGGTTTTCCGCCGGGAGTTTTGAACGTGGTCGTGGGAGACGTGGCTGATTTGGGTGATGCCTTTACCCTGCACCCGATTCCAAAATTCATCTTCTTCACGGGATCGACTCGGGTCGGGCGGCACATTGGGCGCGTTGGCAGTCACAGGCCCGACGCTCAAGCGAGTCGGGTTGGAGTTGGGTGGGAATGCTCCGTGTGTGGTGCTTGATGACGCGGACCTCGATCTGGCGGTGCACGCCGCCGTTGTGGGGCGCTTCCTGCACCAAGGTCAAATCTGCATGAGCAGTAACCGGATTATCGTCGACGCCTCGTTGCAAAAGGATTTCGTCGAAGCGTTTGTCGAGCGCGTTCGCCAGTTGAAAGTCGGCGATCCTGACCTTGCAGATACAGTCATTGGCCCGCTGATCAACCGTCGCCAGTTGGAGGGCGCAGTGGCCCGGATCGAGGCGGCGAAAGCCGAAAGCATCGAGTTGTTGCTCGGTGGCGCTGCACACGGGTAGGTACTGCCGCCTCATGTGTTCGTCAATGTCGATAACATGAGTGACTTGGCCCAGGCTGAGCAATTTTGTCCTGTAGCGCCGATCATCACTGCGCGTGACGAGGCACATGCGCTGGAGGTGGCCAACCAGACCGAGTTCGGCTTGTCGTCTGCGGTGTTCACCAAGGATGAAGGTCGGGGCCTGCGCTTCGCTCAACAGATCGAAGCCGGCATGACTCACATCAACGACATCTCGGTCAATGATGATCCGAACAGCATGTTTGGCGGCGAGAAAAACAGTGGTATCGGGCGATTCAACAGCGATTGGATCATCGCTGAATTGACTAGCGATCACTGGATTTCGGTGCAGCACAAGCGTCGCGCTTATCCATTCTAAATGCGACTGTGGCACGCTCGTGTGATAAATGAAAAATGCCCCGAATTTTCGGGGCATTATTTTTCAATCAACGGTTCGACCTTTCCCCTGCTCGACCTACAGCTTGTTGAGCAGTGTCAAAAGCAAATCTCGCTCATCGCTAGTGAGGTGGGGTTGATATCGCTATGCATGGCGACTTCAGGGTGTTTTTAAGCGACTGCTCGCCAGCCTGGCTGAGAAACAAACCATACGAGCGCTTGTCGGGATTGCTACGTACGGGCCTGACAAAGCCGCAAGCTTCCAGCTTATTGAGCATCAGCCCGCCCGCCGTGCGGGCTCACCGACATCGGTACTGGACAGCGTCGGCCCCCACGCATCATCGAATCAATTCACGCACTGACTACATTTTAACCGGTTACTGCCGTTATTTTCAGATGGGAGGAGGGCTCTTTTGGGCTATCAGCCAGTAAGACGAGCTTTGGGTTAACACCTATCGTGAATATGAGGTGGATGAACAAGCCCCTTACAACTTAGGCGTCACTCATCAATCTCGTCGAGTACTTTAATAGGCTTATCAATTGCTTAGGAAGTCGTCGGATGATTTGGAGAGTCCGACGATGGATAGATACTGATCCTAATGAACAGATGAACAGCTTTGTTGAGAGCGGTGAGATTTGCCGAGAATCTGAGCCAGTTCCACATTAGTCGTACTTCACAGCAGCAAATAATGAGTACACAATTAAGGCCATCAGCGAAACGCTATACTTTGGAAATCTTGAGCTTTCAAACACTTGGAGGATGAGTTATGATCCCGTCCGCTGCGCCATATTCGGTAACCTGGACCACTGAACGCCAGGTCACCACAAGAAGCCCGCTCACTGAGCGGGCTTTTTTGTGTGCGCCCAGC
>NZ_JAEILC010000111.1:0-1885 GCF_016307435.1 Pseudomonas sp. S4_EA_1b
TGTGCGCCCAGCATGGGCGCAATCTTGTGGGTGAAAGTCCCGCCGTAAGCTGACCACAGCGAACGAAGTGAAGCGCAACTGCATGAGGGCGACCGAGTGTGGGGAGGAAGCGTGAATCGAAACCGCGAGCCGATGTACAAGAACCGGATACAAGGCGAAGCCGACCAGGGCGAGCGGGCATAAAACCGCGAAGCTCTTGTGGTCAAGGGTCAGGCAGCGTAAATCCGGCGGTTGTGCGGTGAAGGATTGCGTTCTTACCTGGGGAGATCTCGCCTTGTGCCTGAAAGGGCGACGGCGCGAGTCGGAGCGAGAAGTCAGCAGAGGCCGTAGTAGTCTTTTTTTTGACGAAGGGCCGAACGAGAGAAAGCGTCATAGGCCATGTTGATGCGAAAGACCGGAAGTCAGATGCCTGCCAAACGCGGGGCGGACGGAGATAACGAGCGGTGAAACCGTGAGAAATCCTGTCAGCGACGAGGTCAATCGCCCGCAAAATGAACCCGATAACGCAGGACAAGGGCTGCTGGAACGGGCCTTTGCGAGAGAAAACCTGAAACGGGCGTGGAAACGGGTCAAGGCCAACAAAGGTGCAGCGGGAGTCGACGGTCTGGATATTGATCAGACGGCCGAGTACCTGCTGACCCAATGGGCGGGGATTCGTGAACAGCTTCTTTCAGGAGTCTACCGGCCCAGTCCGGTACGGCGTGTGGTCATTCCCAAACCTGACGGCGGTCAACGCGAGTTGGGTATCCCAACGGTCACCGACCGTTTGATCCAACAAGCGTTGCTGCAAGCCTTGCAGCCATTACTCGATCCGACCTTCAGTGAACACAGCTACGGCTTCCGTCCGGGACGCTGTGCGCAGGACGCCGTTTTAGCGGCTCAGCGCTATGCCTCTTCAGGACGTAAAGTGGTGGTGGATGTTGATCTGGAGAAGTTCTTCGACCGGGTCGATCACGACATCTTGATGGATCGTTTGCGCAAACGGATTACGGATCAGGCGGTTATCCGGCTGATTCGCGCCTATCTGGATGCGGGAACGCTGATCAATGGCGTGGTCGAGAAAAGCCGCTGCGGGGCGCCGCAAGGCGGCCCACTGTCGCCGTTGTTGGCGAACGTGCTGCTGGACGAAGTGGATCGGGAGCTTGAACGCCGAGGCCATTGTTTCGTGCGCTATGCCGACGATGCGAACGTGTATGTGCGCAGTCAGAAGGCGGGGCAGCGGGTAATGGCCCTGCTGAGGCGGCTGTACGAAAAGCTGCACTTGAGCGTCAACGAGAGCAAGAGTGCAGTGACGAGCGCGTTTGGTCGCAAGTTTCTGGGCTATGAGTTGTGGTCAGCCCGAAGTGAAGTCAAGCGCGCGGTCTCTTATAAGGCGCAGAAACAGTTCAAGCAGCGTATCCGCTGGCTTACCCGGCGCTCCTGCGGGCGTAGCTTGCAACAGGTCGCAGATAATCTCCGGCCTTATCTTTTGGGCTGGAAAGCCTACTTCACGTTGTCGCAAACACCGGCAGTCTGGCGCAAGCTGGACGAATGGATACGACATCGACTGAGAGCGATCCAGCTCAGGCAGTGGAAGCGTGGCCCTACGATCTATCGAGAGCTGCGGACACTGGGGGCGAGCCAGCAGGTGGCGCAGAGGGTGGCCAGTAACTCTCATCGCTGGTGGCGTAATAGCCGTTTTGAGTTGAATCGTGTGCTGAATATTGCGTGGTTCGACAGGCTGGGATTGGCGCGCCTCTCATAACCTCAATCTCTCGAACCGCCCGGTGCGGACCCGCATGCCGGGTGGTGTGGCAGGGGAGCGGCCTATGAAGGCCGTCCCCTATGCCGATGCCTGAAATTTGTTGAATCAACAACTTAGAACCAACGCGTTCAGCTCAGTGTA
>NZ_JAEILC010000112.1:0-30701 GCF_016307435.1 Pseudomonas sp. S4_EA_1b
CTATTAACCCCCTATGAAAGAAACCAAAATACTCTATATAGATAAGCGCCTCACTAAAGTTGAGCATTATATTGCTCATCTTTATCCACTTGAGCATCATACCGTCCTCGCCTATCCAATATGATCTCGGACGAACAACAATGACCTCCTCTCCACGCAGCCTGGCATCAACACTGTTTCCGGTCGGCCTGCTCTTGATTGCCATGGCATCCATCCAATCCGGCGCATCGCTCGCTAAGAGCATGTTCCCGGTCGTGGGCGCACAAGGTACTACTGCTTTGCGCTTGATTTTCGCCAGCGTGATCATGCTGGTTCTATTACGTCCGTGGCGCGCCAGGCTGACTGCAAAGTCTCTGCGTACAGTGGTCGTCTACGGCATGGCACTGGGCGGGATGAATTTTCTCTTCTATATGTCATTACGCAGTGTCCCTTTGGGCATTGCCGTAGCACTCGAATTCACAGGGCCGCTGGCCGTAGCTATCTATGCCTCCCGGCGAGCGGTTGATTTCCTGTGGATTGCCTTGGCGATCATCGGCCTACTCCTCTTGATTCCGATAGGAGAAGCCAGCAATGGCATTGACTTGCTGGGAGGTGCCTATGCGCTGGGTGCCGGTATCTGTTGGGCGCTTTACATAGTGTTCGGGCAGAAGGCGGGGAACGATAACGGCGTGCAAACCGCGGCCCTGGGCGTGATGATCGCAGCATTATTCGTGGCACCTATTGGCATCGTTCATGCGGGAACGGCATTGCTGACACCCGCCTTGATTCCGGTCGCCATCGGCGTGGCTATCCTCTCTACCGCGCTGCCTTACACCCTTGAGATGGTCGCACTCACACGCCTGCCGGCTCGCACTTTCGGCACCCTTATGAGTATCGAACCCGCATTCGGCGCACTCTCTGGTTTGCTCTTCCTACAAGAACATCTCTCCATCCCCCAATGGCTGGCCATAACCTGCATTATCCTGGCTTCGGTAGGTGCCACACTGACGATGCGCGACGAGTCCAAGCCGCTGGTTCCGTCGGATTGATTCATGGTTGAACGTAGCTCTGGTAATTGCCGCTCGTTTAAGCCATGTTTAGTGCTTAACGAACGTCACTCATGGAGTTTTTCGACAAGGACAGCGCGAACGCCAAGCTCGGCAGCGAGCACAGCCTGCTTCAAGTCTTACGAGGCGGCTTTTTAAGGATAGGAATGAGAAGAATATTGATACTGTTGATGGTCGTGGCGATTGCAGGCTGTGCCGCGACCACAAAAACAGAAGTAAAACGGGGCAAGAAAGGGCTGCATATCAACTGTTCTGGCCTGTCGTCCTCTTGGGAGCAGTGCTA
Organism: Pseudomonas sp. S4_EA_1b; assembly: GCF_016307435.1. Classification (NCBI taxonomy): domain Bacteria; kingdom Pseudomonadati; phylum Pseudomonadota; class Gammaproteobacteria; order Pseudomonadales; family Pseudomonadaceae; genus Pseudomonas; species Pseudomonas sp. S4_EA_1b. Next base: position 1,330 of record NZ_JAEILC010000112.1, read on the forward strand.
CACCAGCGCAACAAATTCATGCGGCACTAAGGGCTATCGGGTGATCGCGAAGTCCGGTGACAATTCCGAAGAACCTGGCGATTACCCCTTCGGCCTCAACCCGGCGGGTTACACCAGCCGCAGCATGATTGTCATTTGTAAGTAGCCGACTTTCAAAACGTGGGTCGACTTTATAGTCGCCCACGCCTTGAGAACCACAACCTTTAAATGGCCGACGTGCGTACCAGCAACCACTCAAGGCCAGCGCCACTGAGCAATGGACTCAAACGTTCACGCACCTGTTCGTGATAGGCATTGAGCCACTCGCGCTCATCCGTTGTCAGCAGCGAAGGCTCCAGACAACGGGTATCGATGGGACAGAGGGTCAACGTTTCGAATTTGAGAAACTCGCCAAACTCGGTCTTGCCGGCCTCACGGTTCAACACCAGGTTTTCGATGCGCACCCCCCAACGACCAGGCCGGTAGGTACCCGGCTCGATAGAGGTGATCATCCCCGGCTGCATCGCGGTCTGCGGCGCGGTAGCCGCCTGATAGGCAATCACTTGCGGGCCCTCATGCACATTGAGGAAATAACCTACGCCGTGCCCTGTGCCATGACCGTAATCCACGCCTTCGGCCCAGATAGGAGCGCGGGCAATGGCATCCAACAGCGGTGACAGAATCCCTTTGGGGAAGTGCGCGCGCGACAGTGCGATCACACCCTTAAGCACACGAGTGCAGTCACGTTTCTGCTCGTCGCTTGGCGTGCCGATAGGCACCATGCGCGTAATGTCCGTAGTGCCGCCCAAGTACTGACCGCCAGAGTCAATCAACAGCAAGCCGTCGCCCTCGATAACCGCATGCTCTTCTTCAGTGGCGTGGTAGTGGGGCATCGCGCCATTGGCGTTGAATGCCGCGATAGTGTTGAAACTCAGCGAAACATAATCGGGACGGCGGGCACGAGCTGCCGTCAAGTGTTCGTCGATCGTCAGTTCAGTGATGCGCTCGCGCCCAAGCGCGCCGTCCAGCCAAGCGAAGAATTCGCACAACGCGGCGCCATCCTGTTCCATCGCGCGACGGATATGTTCTGCGTCAGCAAGACTTTTGCGGGATTTGGCCAGCGTCGTCGGGTTTAGCCCCTCAATCAGCTTGACGCCGGCATCCAGGTTTTCCAGCAAACCGGCCGTCACGCGCGCGGGATCAACTTGCACGCTGGCACCCGACGGCACCGCACGCAGCGCCTGCGCTACCTCGCTGTAGTCGCGTAAAGTCACACCGTCCTGCTGCAGCACCGCACGCAACTCGGCATCGACTTTAGTCAACGCTACGAACAATGTGGCCTGCTGCTGACTGATCAGCGCAAAGGACACAAATACCGGATTGAACGACACATCACCGCCACGCAGGTTAAACAACCAGGCGATGTCATCCAGGGTGGCAATAAAATGCCAATCAGCGCCCTTCTCTTTCAGACTGGCGCGCAATGCGGCGAGTTTCTCGCCACGGCCAAGGGTCGCTTGGGGCGGCAGGTGCTGATAGATCGGTTGATCGGGTAAATTCGGCCGATCTTTCCAAACCTCATTGAGCAAATCGATATCCGTGCGCAACCGTGCGCCGCGCTCTGCGAGCTTGGCGCTCAAGGTTCGCGCCGAAGCAACCGCCATCACCGCACCGTCCACTGCCACTACACCCCCTTCGGGTGTTTGCTCGGTCAGCCACTCCAATGGCCCAGGCTGACCTGGCTGCAGCTTGACCAGCTCGATACCACTGCCTTTAAGTTCCTTGGTGGCTTGCTCCCAGTAACGGCTGTCAGCCCATACACCGGCGAAATCCGCCGTAACGATCAACGTTCCCACAGACCCATGAAAACCAGACAGCCACTGGCGCCCCTGCCAGTAACCCGGCAGGTATTCGGATAGATGCGGGTCGGCCGACGGCACCAGCAAGGCATCGACCCCCTTGCGGCTCATCAGTTCACGGGTATGCGCCAGGCGCTGGGGAACCGTTCCATGGGTCAAAGGCTGCATGCTCATTGTGTCTCCTGCTAACCACAAATAATTGTTATGCGTTGCGAATGAATATTCAGATGGCCCAGAAGGCCGGCGCACTGGCGAGTGCGGCCTTGATCAACTGTGCTGCCCGATCGATGTCCTGCTCAGAGGTAAACCGTCCCAGGCTCAAGCGAATCGTGCGACCGGCGCTACGGGCATCATGTCCCAATGCAAGAAGCACATGAGAAGGCGTATTACTGGCCGAGTTACACGCCGAAGTCGCGGAAAACGCAATGTCCGCACTCAGCGCAGCCGAATTGAATTCACCTTCGCCAAACGTAAGGCTCAGAGTATGGGGAATACGTTGGGTTGGGCTGCCATTGAGGCGCATCCCAGGAACACTGTCCAACTGATCCAACAAGCGTTGACGCAAGGCCGCGATCTTAAGCTGTTCTTCGGCGAACGATTCAGCGGCCAGGGCAAACGCCATCCCCATGCCGGCAATCTGATGGGTTGCCAGGGTGCCGGAACGCAAGCCGCCTTCATGCCCACCGCCGTGGATCTGCGCCAATACCTTCTGCTGCGCACGTGGGCCGACGTACAACGCGCCGATGCCCTTGGGCCCATACAACTTGTGCGCGGAAAACGACATCAGATCCACTGGCCACTGTGCCAGGTCAATCGCCACCTTGCCTGCCCCCTGCGCCGCGTCAACATGCAGCAATGCGCCATGCTTGCGCACGCGCGCGCCGATGGTGGGGATGTCATTGAGGGTGCCCAGTTCGTTATTCACCAGCATCAGCGACACCAGGAAGGTGTCTTCACGCAGCGCCTCACTCACCGCATCGGCGCTGATCAACCCGTCGGCGTCCGGTACCAAGTAAGTCACGGCCACGCCGGACTCCTGCAATTGCCGCGCGGTATCCAGAGTGGCCTTGTGCTCAATCTGGCTGGTGATGATATGCCCACCAGCCACTCCCCGCGCCTGGGTCACGCCCTTGATCGCCAGGTTGTTGGATTCCGTAGCGCCGGAGGTCCAGACGATCTGTTCGGGCCGTGCGCCCACCAACGCGGAGACCTGCTCGCGCGCCTGCTCCACCGCCTGCCTGGCCGCTTGGCCGAACGCATGGGAGCTGGACGCAGGGTTACCGAAATTGGCATTAAAGCCCAGGCATTCGACCATCACCTGGATGACCCGCTCATCCACCGGCGTGGTGGCGGCGTAGTCGAAATACAACGGACGTTTCGTCATAACGTTCAAACACTCGCAGAGCAGGTTCCCGAGAACAGCGTCTCAGGGGCATCGACCAGAACAAGAGGTCGTCAGGTTTACCCAATCGGATGCCATTGAAAAAGGACCACGTTATTTAAATGTGCGTAGGAACGCTCCTGAAATTGAGCTTAACAGGCTCGGACGGCGCCAAGGCAAACAAAAAGCCCGAGGTCCTTAAAGGAAACCTCGGGCTTTTTGCTACTGGACGCAGGCTCAACTGGGACGACCGTGCAGCGTGACGCTACGCTCGGCGTTCATTTCACCCTGACGATCAAAGCCGAACGGTTGCTGTGGCTGCCCCATCAAAGCGGCGCGCTGGCGTTGGTACTCATCAAAGGACAGCCCGCGACGACTGAGGGTTTCCAGCGCCAACTGCTTGGTTTCTTCCGCCGTGTAGGGACGCAATTCGGGCGAAGGGTGGCTCGCACAACCGCCCAGCACAGAGGCTACAAGTAATAAAGAGACAGCGAGAAATCGGTTCATGGCGACGGTCCTGTGGGTGGGGCTCAAGTCAATGAACACAGGCTACTCCCGCCTATTCACAGTGAAAAATCACCGTCTTCGATAGTTGCTATCAACCGCTCAGGCACTTTCTATAGCTACATAGTCTAATATTCTATTTTGATCTACCAATATGGAAATTGATTAATTTACGGAATAACAACAACCCTCTATAACAAGCCACAACATGTGCCCGCGCTCCCCCCATCGACGACATAAACCAGTCATGACGCGCACTGACAAGAGAGGTATCCATGCAGCTTCTGACCTTACCCTCCTCCCCAGCCCTGGCGACCTCTATCCGCGCCACGGCCCAGGTTTTCGAGGACCCGAAGTCTCAGGCCCTGCTCGCCCATATCCAGCAAGTAGCGCCCAGCGAAGCCAGCGTGCTGATTATCGGTGAAACCGGTACTGGCAAAGAGCTGGTGGCGCGCCACATCCATAACCTCAGCGCACGGCGTCACCGACCGTTCGTGGCAGTGAACTGCGGGGCGTTCTCTGAATCACTGGTGGAAGCCGAATTGTTCGGGCATGAAAAAGGCGCCTTCACCGGCGCCCTCACTGCCAAGGCCGGCTGGTTTGAGGAGGCCGATGGCGGCACGCTGTTTCTGGATGAAATCGGCGATTTGCCCATGGCGATCCAAGTCAAATTGTTGCGGGTGCTGCAGGAGCGAGAAGTGGTGCGCCTCGGTTCACGTAAGAGCATTCCGATTGATGTGCGCGTAGTGGCTGCTACTAATGTTCAGTTAGAGAAAGCCATCAACGCCGGACATTTCCGCGAGGACCTCTATTACCGTCTGGATGTAGTCAGCCTAGAACTCAGCCCATTGCGTGAACGGCCCGGCGATATCCTGCCGTTGGTGCGCCACTTTATCCAAACCTACAGCCAGCGCCTGGGCTACGGATCGGTGACTATCAACCACGAGGCGCAGCTCAAGCTGAAAAGTTACAGCTGGCCGGGCAATATCCGCGAGCTGGAAAACGTTATCCATCACACCCTGCTGATCTGCCGTAATGGCGTGATCGAGCGCGAGGATTTGCGCCTGTCGAATCTGCGCATTGATCGCCAGGACGACTCCGCGCACGCCCTCGACAACAGCGCCGAGGCCCTGCTGGAGCGCGCATTTCAGAAGCTGTTCGAAGAGCAGGCCGGTGCTCTGCATGAAAAGGTTGAAGACGCCCTGCTGCGCGCCGCCTACCGATTCAGCCATTACAACCAGGTACACACCGCCAACCTGCTGGGCCTGAGCCGGAATGTGGCCCGTAGCCGTCTGATCAAAATCGGTGAACTGGCGGTGAACAAACGTCGGCCAGGGGAAACCCTTCAAGGTGGGCGGATGCTGCACCTATCCGTTTAGACGACAGTGCAATGCGTTGTCGGGGCCACGTTCGAAACTCTGCAACACTTGGAAAGAACCGAAGGTAACCGCAGTGGCGCGATGGGCGCGAATCAGCGTCCAGAAGTCCTCATCGCCCTGCTCGAAACGCTGGAACGCCGCCTCGCCCTCCTCACGCGATTGCCATTGCAGGTAATTGAGCACGCGTCGCCCGTCAGCACTGATCTGGACGCTGGCGCTCAGAAAACCCTCCTGGCTCTGGGCCAGGCGCTCACTCTGGGTAGACAAGGCCGCCACCAGTGCCAATTGTTGCGGGGGCTCGACGTGGAATTCGATCAGTTGAGTGAAGCTGCGACTTTTCTCTATTACCTGCATGGACTGTCTCCTTTCTATGTAGGCAGAATCTTGCGATTAGATGCCACGCAGGGTAAAACCTCGAGTTAAGTCAAGGTCAAGCACTGATTCGGAGTTTTCATGCTCAATAAAGAACTGACCGTCGGCCAATTGGCTGCGCGCAGTGGTGTAGCCGTTACAGCCCTGCACTTTTACGAAACCAAAGGGCTTATCAAAAGTCATCGCAACGCCGGCAATCAACGGCGCTACCCGCGGGACGTATTGCGCCGCGTGGTAGTGATCAAAATCGCGCAACGCCTGGGGATTCCGTTGGCGACGATCGGCGAGGCGTTGCAGGCCTTGCCGGATGGCCGTACTCCTACGGCGCAGGATTGGGAGCGCTTGTCGGCGCAATGGCGCGAAGACTTGGATGAACGCATCCATAAACTGCAATTGCTGCGCGACAAGCTCAACGGCTGCATTGGGTGCGGATGCCTGTCATTGGAGGCGTGCCCGTTACGCAATCAGGGTGATCAGCTCGGCGAGCGCGGGCCAGGCGCGCACTTGCTCGAACCGGATTGACTGTCCTGGTCCACATCGCCGCCTCCCTGATTGGCGTGACCTATAGTGAAGTGGTCGGTAAACACCGGCGTCTTCCAATCCACCTGATCAAGGAGAGCGATATGAGCGTCAAACCTATCCCGGAAGGCTATCACCGCATCACGCCGTATCTGGGAATCAACGAAGCCGCTGAGGCCATCGAGTTTTACAAGACAGCCTTCGGCGCCCAGCAAATCATGCGCTTGGACATGCCCGACGGCAGGGTCGGTCACGCCGAGCTGCGCATCGGCGATTCGGCATTCATGCTGGGCTCGCCCTGCGAAGAAAGCGCTCTACACAGCCCAAACAACGGTCATACCAGTGTTGGCCTGCATTTATATGTAGAGGACGTCGATGCGCAGTATCAAAAAGCCATCGACGCCGGCGCTAAAATCATCTCCAGACCAAGCGACCAATTCTACGGCGATCGTTCCGGCACACTGCGCGATCCTTTCGGCCATGTGTGGTTCGTGGCGACGCAAAAAGAGTCTTTGTCTGAAGATCAAATTAAACAGCGCGCGAAGGCGTTGTTCCAGCAAAGCTGAGACCTTCGAGCTGTGTAGCACCAGGCTTGCTCGCCATGGAAGCCCGTTCGGCCATAGACGTCGCCGACCTGACCAGAGCAAGCCCCACCCCCCGTTTGTTGGGCGATATCAGGCAAGCGATAAGGCACGGATGAAAGCTTGAAACATTTTCTTTCATTTGTGCCTTAGGGATTTCTCATTCTCATCCGTCTTAACTTAGATACAGCCTGTCGCGTCAGCAAAAGCTACGACTGGCCTTTTCCGGGCCCGCATTGCCCCTCCGATCAAGACCCTCATTCACATGTCGAAGAAGTCGCGCTCCAAACTCTGGTTTCTCGTACACAGCTGGCTGGCGTTGCCCATCTGGTTTTTTGTACTGATCGTCTGCGTCACCGGCACCCTGGCGGTGGTCAGCCAGGAAATCGTCTGGCTGGCCAACCCTGACATCCGCGCGAGCAAACCGTCCGACGATGCCGAACCGCTGAGCTTTGACCAAGTGATCGCCGCCATCAAGCGCGACGATCCGCACGTCATCGTGCGCTCCATCATTCGCCCCGATGAATCGCACTTCGCCTTGAGTGTGGGCCTGAGCTATCCCGACGGACGTTCGGTGGAGGCGTATGCCAACCCTTATACCGGCGCGATCCAGGGCATCAGCCCTGCTTTCGATTTCCAGCAATTTACCCGCGCGCTGCACGGCTGGTGGCTGGTGCCTTTTACCAACGGCTACAGTTGGGGCTGGTACCTGGTTTCATTGCTCGGCTTGCCGTTGCTGGCGTCACTGATCACCGGCCTGGTGGTGTACAAGCGCTTCTGGAAAGGTTTCCTGCGCCCGACCTTGCGTATCCGCCATGGTGCGCGGATCTTCTGGGGCGACTTCCACCGCCTGAGCGGAATCTGGTCGATCTGGTTCATTGCGGTTATTTCCATCACCGGCACCTGGTTCTTGATCCAGGCGTTCCTGGGGGACAACCAGATCTCCATTTCCAGCGAACCCATCGTGCCGGTAATCGCCCGGGAGAAAGTACCGACATCCGCCCCTGGCGTACCGGCACCGATGATTCCCTTGGACGATGCCATCAAGATCGCCACCCAGCGCATTCCAGGGCTGGAAGCCAGCTTCGTATTCCTGCCGCTCAACGCTTACAGCCATCTGCAGATCGGTGGCCGCGGCTGGTACCCGCTGATGTTCCAGACCGCGCAACTGAACCCTTATGACGGCGATATCGCCGTTTCGCACCTGTTGTCCGACCGCACTGCCCTGGAGTTCGTCACCGAATCCATGCGCCCGCTGCACACCGGAGACTTCGGTGGCCTGTGGATCAAGCTGATCTGGGCGTTCTTCGGTCTGGTGCTGAGCATGATGGTATTGAGTGGCCTGCTGATCTGGACCAAACGCACCGCCCTGGCCACCGCCAATGCCCTCAAACGCAGCCACAAAGCGCCGCGCCAGGCCGCGTCCATCCCGGCCATGCAGGCTGAAACCCCGGAGACCAACCGATGAGCAAAGTCGCTGCCGCTGCACCGCCGTCGCCGCTGCGGGCGTTCTGGCTGAAATGGCGTTTCCATATCAACATCCTCCTCGTGCTGGTGCCGTTGGGCTTTATGCCCAAGTACTTCGCCGACGCCGCACTGTTTCGCGGGGACACCGGTATCGGCGAACGGGTAGCCGGTGAAGTGCAGGTCGGCCCCTGGAGCCTGACCCTCGCCGAGTTCCGTAACGAGGGCCCGCGCCCCGACCCGGCGGGCCCGATGAAATTTTTCAATGCTGCCCTGTGTGACGTCTGCGCCGATCAGGTCAAGGCCACTTATCTGCGTATCGGCAAACCCCGCAGCCTACGCGCCGCCGGCGTGATCTTCTTTGGCACGCCGTATCGCATGGGGGCCGGTCTGCCGGTGCCGGAGCGCACGCCGGTAGACGCCGAACTGTGGGTCACCATGGAAGGCTGGGACGGCACGATGCACCAGGGTTCCATCCCGCTGAGCCAGGCCTCCCCTGCCACCATTGCCTGGCTGAACAAGCAAGGAGTAAAACCATGACCTCGATCCTGCGCACCTATATCGCGCTGCTGTGTGTGGGCTTCAGCGCCACCGCCGTGGCCCACAATCCCATGTGCGAATGCAAGGAAATACCCGGCGAGCAAATCCAGTGCAAAGGTGGATTCTCCGATGGCAGCGGCGCGCCTGGCGTGACCTTGGACGTGATCGGCTACGACGAAACCATCCTGATGCCCGGCAAACTCGGCGAGGATTCGACCCTCACGTTCAAGAAACCTTCGGCCGAGTTCTACGTGTTGTTCGATGCCGGCCCTGGCCATGTGGTGGAAATCGATCAAGCGGATATCCAGCCCCAATGAGTACTACCCAGGTTGTACGCCCCGCTGGTGCCGGCCACGAAACCCTCTACGTTCTGCTGGTGTGCCTGATCATCCTGGCGGTCGCCGGGACGGTGGTGGCCCTTCACGGCGAGTCCCAGCAGGTTGCGACTCTGCCCAGCCATCAATTGGACGCGCGGCGCGACCTGAGCGCCGCCGAGCAAGGCATCTACGCCGACCTGCGCGTGACCCTGGATGAAATCCATCTGTTGCAACAAGAGCAGAGCGCCCTGCCGACGCCCGAGCAACTGGCCGAGGAAGGCTTCGCGCCGTTCGCTCAAGATGCCAGCTCGGTCAGCCGTGGCGATCACCGCTGGCAGTTGCTGACACCGTCGGCTTATCTGGGAATGAGCCAGGCACCTGGGGTGAGCGGCTCATTGCTGATGCGCGTGCAGGGCAGCGAACCGGATATCTGGCTCAACCGATCCAACGACATCGCCGCCCCTTCCGACCTCACTGACCAGGCGCTGATCGCAGCCGGCTGGCAACAGGTGGTCACGCAATTCGATGCCGGCGTGACCCGCCAGCACCGTCACTGAACGAGAAGACCGATTGCCCATGTCTATTTCATCTCCCCTGTTGCGCCTACTGCTGGTTGGCCTGCTCAGCCTGATGCTCACCCCTTTCGCCAACGCCGAAGCGGCCAAGCGCCTGCGCATCGGCATCACGCTGCACCCTTATTACAGTTACGTGGCCAATGTCGTCGGCGACAAGGCCGAGGTGGTGCCGCTGATCCCGGCCGGGTTCAACCCCCACGCCTACGAGCCGCGCGCCGAGGACATCAAGCGCATCGGCACGCTGGACGTGATCGTGCTCAATGGTGTCGGCCATGACGATTTCGCCGACCGCATGATCGCCACCAGCGAACGCCCCGACATCCCGGTGATCGAGGCCAACGCCAATGTGCCGTTGCTGGCCGCCACCGGAAACGCCGCGCGCGGCGCGGGCAAAGTGGTCAACCCACATACCTTCCTGTCGATCAGCGCGTCGATTGCCCAGGTCAACAACATCGCCCGCGAACTGGGCAAGCTCGACCCCGACAACGCCAAGACCTACACCCAGAACGCCCGCGCCTACGGCAAGCGCCTGCGCCAGATGCGCGCCGACGCCCTGGCCAAGCTCACCAGCGCGCCCAACCCAGACCTGCGTGTCGCCACGGTGCACGCGGCCTACGACTACCTGCTGCGTGAGTTTGGCCTGGAAGTCACCGCAGTGGTCGAGCCAGCCCACGGTATCGAACCCAGCCCAAGCCAGTTGAAGAAAACCATCGATGAACTGCGCGCCTTGGATGTGAAGGTGATTTTCTCGGAGATGGATTTCCCGTCCACCTACGTCGATACCATCCAGCGCGAATCCGGGGTCAAGCTGTACCCGCTCTCGCATATTTCCTACGGCGAATACAGCGCTGAAAAGTATGAAGTGGAAATGACCGGCAACCTCAACACCGTGGTCCGTGCCATTCAGGAGTCAGGCGCATGACCGCCGCCGAACAGCTGAACGTCGCCAGCATCGGGCCGACCCTCGACTTCGACAAGGTGTCGCTGACCCTGGGCCGTACCGCGATCCTGGCCGAGGTGAGTTTTCAGGTCCAGCCGGGCAGCATCCACGCGCTGGTGGGACCAAACGGCGGCGGGAAAAGCTCGCTGATCAAGACCTTGCTGGGGCAGACACCGCACCAGGGCCGCTTGAGTCTGGCGTGGCCGTCCTCGCCCGGCACCATCGGCTATGTCCCCCAGGCCTTGGAGTTCGACCGAGGTTTGCCGATGACCGTCGACGATTTCATGGCTGCAATGTGCCAGCGGCGCCCGGCGTTTCTTGGCCTGTCCCGGCATTACGCGGCCGCCATCGGCGAGGCGCTGGAGCGGGTGGGCATGCAGGATAAGCGCAAGCGCCGCATGGGCGCGTTATCCGGCGGCGAACGCCAGCGCGTGCTGCTGGCCCAGGGCCTGATCCCGGCCCCCCAATTGCTGGTGTTGGATGAACCGATGTCGGCCCTCGATGAGGCCGGTATCCAGGTGTTCGAACGCCTGCTCAACGACTGGCGCCTGGCTGGCATCACCGTCCTGTGGATCGAACACGATCTGGAAGCGGTTGGCCGCCTGGCAGATCGGGTAACTGGTCTGAACCGCCGCGTGCTGTTCGATGCCACGCCCAAAGAAGCGCTGACGCCTGACCGCCTGCTGACCCTGTTCTCTACTCACCCTCGGAGCACGGCGCCATGAGTTATGAAGCATTTCGCCTGATGGTCCAGGGCTGGGCTTCTTCGGGTTACCTGCCGGAAGCCTTGGCCTACGGCTTTGTAGTCAACGCATTGCTCGCGGGCCTGTTGATCGGCCCGGTATTGGGTGGACTGGGCACGCTGGTGGTAGTCAAACGCTTTGCGTTCTTCTCCGAAGCGGTCGGCCACGCCGCGCTGACCGGCGTAGCCGTGGGCATTCTGCTCGGCGAGCCCTACACCGGGCCGTACGGCAGCCTGTTCGGCTACTGCCTGTTGTTCGGCATCCTGCTCAACTACTTGCGCAACCGCACCGGGCTGGCGCCGGACACCTTGATCGGCGTGTTCCTGTCGGTTTCCCTGGCATTGGGCGCGAGCCTGCTGTTGATCCTGGCGGGCAAGATCAATGTACACATCCTGGAAAACGTGTTGTTCGGTTCGGTACTGACGGTTAACGGCAACGATCTGCTGGTGCTGGCGATTGTCGGTTCCCTGGTGATGGCCCTGGCATTGCCGCTGTACAACCGCATCATGCTCGCCAGCTTCAATCCCCAACTGGCGGCCGTGCGTGGCGTGGCAGTGAAGACTTTGGATTATCTGTTCGTGATCCTGGTGACACTGATCACCGTGGCGGCGGTCAAGGTCATCGGCGCGATCCTGGTGGGCGCGCTGCTGGTGATTCCGGCGGCGGCGGCGCGGCTGTTGAGCCAGTCGCTCAAAGGGTTTTTCTGGGTCTCGGTGGTGATCGCCACCGTCAGCACCCTCTGCGGCATTCTGCTACCGATCATATTTGACCTGCCCATCCCCTCCGGCGCCGCGATCATCCTCGTCGCCGGTATCGCCTTCGCCTGCGCGGCCATCGCGCGGGGCGTCGTCCCCAGCCTGAAAGGGAACCTTGGATAATGCGCTTCGTTCTACACCCTCTGACTCTGGCCTTCGCCTGCCTGATCGCCACACCGCTGATGGCGACCGAATCGGTGAAACCGGCGGTGCACGCCGCCAAACCTGTGAAAGTGCTAGCCTCGTTGCCCATCACCTATGGCCTGGCGGACGTGTTGCTCAAAGGCACCGACGTGCAGCTGGAACGTGCCGCGCCGGCCAACCTACCTGGCACGCGACAGGTATCGTATTTCACGGGGCGTGGCGCATCGGCGCTCAGCACATTGGCCCAAGACGCCGACGCCGCCATCGGTTTGCGCTCGCTATGGCCGGATGACGCGCTGTACCCGGTGGCGCGACGCAGCAATATCCGTATCGTCGAAGTGGATGCCGCGCGTCCGGTGGACGGGGGGTTGCCGGGAATCGCCGTGCAACCCGGCGCCACTGACGGTTTGAACAGCCAACCCTGGCAATCGAGTAACAACCTGGGCCGCATGGCCGATGTAATGGCCGCCGACCTGAGCCGTCTGGCGCCGGGGGCGAAAACGAAGATCGACGCCAATCTCGCCGCCCTCAAGCAACGCTTGCTCAAGCTCAGCGCCGACAGCGAGGCACGCCTGGCCAAGGCGGACAACCTGAGCGTGGTCAGCCTGAGCGATCATTTCGCCTATCTGATCAGCAGCCTGAACCTGGAAGCGCTCAGCACAGACCCCCGCCCTGACACCGAGTGGACGCCCGACGCGTTGCGCAAACTCACCGCTGACCTGAAGGACAACGACGTCGCCGTGGTGCTGCATCATCGTCAGCCGAGTGAGGCGGTAAAAGCCGCAGTGACAGCAGGTGGCGCGCAGCTTCTGGTACTCAACGTCGACGGCGCGGACCCGGTGACGGAGTTGGAAAACAATGTGGATCAGGTGATCAAAAGCCTTACGCCGCGCGGCTAAATGACAGCGGTCTTAAGGGGGACTTGGATTGGCCGCTGTTCACTCAGACGACATCCACCCCCACGTGAATCGCATCATGCCGCCAAAACTCCAGATCGCAGTCGATCAGACGCTGGTGCTGGTCATAGTTGACCCGGGCAATGCGCAGGCCGGGGCTGCCCACCGAGACGCGCAACGCAGCGGCCGCCTCCACGGGCAGTGAGGTCGGGACGATCTCGAAACGCACCCGCCCGTAATGCACGTCGTACTTGCGTGCGTACAGCTCAGTCATCGACTGGGTCAAATCACACGCCAGGATTCCGGGAAAATACTGCGGGTTCAGGTAGTGCTCTACATACAACACCAAACGCCCATCGATCCGCCGGCCCCGGCAGATCTGGATCACGCTGGACAACGCCGGCAACTGCAGCCAGGCGCACACCGCCGCCGAGGCCGGTTGCAAGCGTGCGCTGAGTACTTCGGTGGACGCCACCCGGCCCTGATCACTGACCATCGCGTGAAAGTGGCTGCGCTGCATCAGGTTGTAGGCCAGTCGCGGCGGCGATACAAACCAGCCACGGCGTTCCTCGCGATAGATCTGCCCTTGAGCCTCCAGTTGTAACAAGGCTTCCCGCACGGTTATGCGAGTGGTACCAAACAACTCGCTGAGCTTGCGTTCGGCAGGCAATTTGTGGCCGGGGGGCAATAGACCGTGATCGATCTGCTCCTGCAGCGCCAGGCCAATGGAAGTCACCGCCTTGATTGCTTCATCACGCATCAACGTTACCTATCTGGACTAGACCAGCACCGTTCAGGTGCATAAAGCGCTCGATAAATGGGCCCTTGTTACTGCGTGTCAGCCTAGGCATTACAAATGACCGAGAGATGACAGCACCTGCCGGGGTGGCATACCACACTCTGCAATACATCGGCCAAGTCCAGTCAATGCGGGCCCTGGGGCATGGTCTACGCTAAGTTTGCGCTGACCGACATCAACGCTTTAAAAACGACATCGACATGAAACTGTCATCCATCGAGCCTAGATTGGCTCAGGTATTGCTGACCTAGACCAAACCACCGCAATCGTTCGTAAAAACGCAGCGTTGTTAACGCCCATAGGAGCTTCGGATGAAACAGCTTTTCCTGGCATCACTGTTAGGCTCGACCATTGCCATGTGCACCGCCGCCATGGCTGCCGATACCGATCTAAAAACCCTGGAAGCCGCCGCGAAAGCGGAAGGCGCCGTCAACAGCGTCGGCATGCCCGATGACTGGGCCAACTGGAAAGGCACCTGGGACGATCTGGCCAAGACCTACGGCATCAAGCACATCGACACCGACATGAGTTCCGCCCAGGAAATCGCCAAGTTCAAAGCCGAGAAGGACAATGCCAGCGCCGATATCGGCGACGTCGGCGCTGCCTTCGGCCCGATTGCGGTGAAGCAGGAAGTGACCCAGCCTTACAAACCGTCCACCTGGGCACAGGTGCCGGATTGGGCAAAAGACAAGGACGGCCACTGGGCGCTGGCGTACACCGGCACTATCGCGTTTATCGTCAACAAAAAGCTGCTGCACGGCTCTGAAGTCCCCCACAGCTGGGCCGACCTGCAAACCGGCAAGTACAAGGTGTCCGTGGGTGACGTCAGCACAGCGGCACAGGCGGCCAACGGCGTATTGGCAGCAGCTATCGCCAACAAAGGCGACGAGAAGAACATTGCCCCTGGGCTGCAGTTTTTCACCAAGATCGCCCAGCAAGGGCGCCTCTCACTGTCCAACCCGACCATCGCCACCATGGAAAAAGGCGAAGTCGAAGTGGGCATCGTCTGGGACTTCAACGGCCTGAGCTACAAAGCCAAAATGGCCAACCCGGATGACTACGTGGTGCTGATCCCATCGGACGGCTCGGTGAAATCCGGCTACACCACCATCATCAACAAATACGCCAAGCACCCGAATGCGGCCAAGTTGACCCGCGAGTACATCTTCAGCGATGCCGGCCAGCTCAACCTGGCCCGGGGCAATGCACGCCCCATCCGTGCCGAAACCGACCTGAAACTGCCGGCCGATATCGCCAAGAACCTGATCCCGGGCGAGCAGTACACCAAGGCCAACCCACAGCCGATCAAGGACGCCGATGCCTGGGAAAAAACGTCCAAGAAGTTGCCTCAGCTGTGGAACGAGCAGGTCATCGTAGAGATGAAATAAGCCTGTCGCCCACATTGGAAATCCACTGGAGATCCAATATGGGAGGGGGCTAGCCCCCTCCCATACTTTTGACCTCTTTCCTCCTGAGGAATTGAGTCAAGTCTATTGCTGCGGAGCGCTCTCCCCCATGAAGCACAACGTCATCCTTGTCGTGCTCGACGGCCTGAACTTCGAGGTTGCAAGGCACGCCATGGGACATTTGCAAGCGTATGTCAGCGCAGGACGCGCAGCCCTCTACAAACTGGATTGTGAACTGCCCGCGCTGTCCCGCCCGTTGTACGAATGCATCCTCACCGGCGTACCGCCGATCCAGAGCGGTATCGTCCACAACAACGTCTCGCGCCTGTCCAACCAGCGCAGCCTATTCCATTACGCCACCGCCGCCGGCCTTAGTACCGCAGCGGCGGCTTATCACTGGGTCAGCGAGCTGTACAACCGCACGCCGTTCATGCCTGCGCGGGACCGTCATACCCACGACCCGGCGCTGGCGATCCAACACGGGCATTTCTACTGGAATGACCACTACCCGGACTCCCACCTGTTCGCCGATGCCGAAAGCTTGCGGCTCAAGCACACGCCGAACTTTCTGCTGGTGCACCCGATGAACATCGACGACGCCGGCCACAAACATGGCCTCGACACCGCGCAATATCGCAACAGCGCCCGCTCGGCCGACATCATCCTGGCCGATTACCTGCAAGGCTGGCTCGATGCCGGCTACCAGGTGCTGGTGACCGCCGACCACGGCATGAACAACGACCGCTCCCACAACGGCCTGCTGCCGGAAGAGCGCGAAGTACCGCTGTTTGTGCTTGGCGATGCCTTCAGCCTGGATGCCGGCGCAGCGCCGAAACAAACCGAGCTGTGCGGCACTGTCTGCGAATTATTGGGCGTGCCCCACGACAAGCCTGTCTGCCGGGAGTTGCTCAAGTGAATGCCATGACCCGCGGCAAATATCTGGCCCTGCTGTGCCTGATGCCTTTTGCACTGTTCTTTATCGTGTTCGAAATCGCGCCGTTGGTATGGGTGCTGATCAACAGCCTGCAAACCGAAGAGTCCGGCTGGGGCGTGGACAACTTCACGCGGATCTTCAGCTCCAAGTTCTACCTGCAGGCCATCCAGTACAGCCTGGAGATCAGTTTCTACTCCAGTGTGTTCGGGATCATCATTTCCGTGCTGGGCAGCTACTCGCTGCGCCGGGTGGACTCGCCCCTGCGCAACTTCGTCACCGCCTTCGCCAACATGACCAGCAACTTCGCCGGCGTCCCCCTGGCCTTCGCCTTCATCATTCTGTTGGGGTTCAACGGCAGTATCACGATCATGCTCAAGCAGGCGGGCATCATCGAAGACTTCAACCTGTACTCGAAAACCGGGTTGATCATCCTCTATACCTATTTCCAGATTCCCCTCGGCGTGTTGCTGCTCTACCCAGCCTTCGATGCCTTGCGCGAGGACTGGCGTGAGTCGGCAGCGCTGCTGGGCGCCAGTGGCTGGCAGTTCTGGCGACACATTGGCCTGCCGGTGCTCACACCCGCGCTGCTCGGCACCTTCGTGATCCTGCTGGCCAATGCCCTGGGCGCCTATGCCACGGTGTACGCATTGACCACCGGCAATTTCAACGTCTTGCCGATCCGCATCGCCGCGATGGTGTCCGGGGATATCTCCCTGGACCCGAACATGGCCAGCGCCCTCGCCGTGGTCCTGGTGGCGTTGATGACCGTGATCACCGTGGTCCATCAATTGCTGCTCAAGAGGAGCTACCATGTCTCGCGCTGAAGCCGGCCCGGCCTCCCTCTACCATCGCGTCATGGTGTACCTGCTGTTTGCCATTCTGGTACTGCCGTTGGTGGGCACGTTTATCTATTCGATTGCCAGCAGTTGGTCGGCGACCATTCTGCCGGCCGGTTTTACCCTGAAATGGTATGTGCAGCTGTGGAGCGACCCGCGCTTTCTGATGGCCTTCGGTCAATCATTGGTAGTGTGCGTGGGCGCGCTGATCCTGTCGGTGGTGCTGATCCTGCCGCTGCTGTTCGTGGTGCATTACCACTTTCCCAAACTCGACGCGCTGATGAATATCCTGATCCTGCTGCCGTTTGCGGTGCCGCCGGTGGTGTCGTCGGTAGGCTTGCTGCAGCTTTACGGCTCCGGGCCGATGGCGATGGTGGGCACGCCGTGGATCCTGATCGGCTGCTACTTCACGGTCGCGCTGCCGTTTATGTATCGGGCGATCACCAACAACCTGCAGGCCATCAACCTGCGCGACCTGATGGACGCCTCGCAACTGCTCGGCGCCAGCACCTGGCAAGCCGCAATCCTGGTGGTGCTGCCCAACCTGCGCAAAGGCCTGATGGTGGCACTGTTACTGTCGTTCTCGTTCCTGTTCGGTGAGTTCGTGTTCGCCAACATCCTGGTGGGCACCCGCTACGAAACCCTGCAGGTGTACCTCAACAATATGCGCAACAGCAGCGGCCACTTCACCAGCGCCGTGGTCATTTCCTACTTCTTCTTTGTACTGGTATTGACCTGGGTCGCCACCTTCTTGAACAAGGACAAAAGCCAATGAGCTTCGTCAGCGTGCAACATCTGCAGAAAAGCTACGCCGGCACGCCGGTGTTCAGCGACATCAATTGCGAAATCGCCAAGGGTGAATTCGTCACCCTGCTCGGCCCGTCCGGTTGCGGCAAATCGACCCTGCTGCGCTGCATCGCCGGCCTGACAGCCGTGGACAGTGGGCAAATCCTGCTGGATGGCCAGGACATCGTTCCGCTGAGCCCACAGAAGCGCCACATCGGCATGGTGTTCCAGAGCTATGCGCTGTTCCCCAACATGACCGTCGAGCAAAACGTCGCGTTTGGCCTGCGCATGCAAAAGGTCAACGCCGCTGACAGCCACAAGCGCGTGCAGGAAGTACTGCAACTGGTGGAACTCAAAGACCTGGCAGGCCGTTATCCGCACCAGATGTCCGGCGGCCAGTGCCAGCGTGTCGCCCTGGCCCGCTCTCTGGTGACCCGCCCACGCCTGTTGCTGCTGGATGAACCGCTGTCGGCGCTTGATGCCCGGATTCGCAAGCACCTGCGCGAACAGATCCGCGAGATTCAGCGCGAGCTGGGGCTGACCACGATTTTCGTGACCCATGACCAGGAGGAAGCGCTGACCATGTCCGACCGCATCTTCCTGATGAACCAGGGCAAGATCGTGCAGAGCGGCGATGCGGAGACGCTCTATACGGCGCCGGTGGACGTATTCGCCGCCGGTTTTATCGGCAACTACAACCTGCTGGACTCCGACACGGCTAGTCGCTTGCTGCAACGCCCGATCAGCGGCCGCATCGCGATTCGCCCGGAATCCATCGAACTGAGCCGCAGCGGCGAACTTGACGCACTAGTGCGCAGCCACAGTCTGCTGGGCAACGTGATCCGCTATCGTATCGAAGCCCGCGGCGTAGAGCTGGTGGTGGATGTGCTCAACCGTTCGGCGCAGGATCTGCACCCTGACGGCCAGCGCCTGGCACTTTCCATCGACCCCAGCGCGCTATGTGAAGTAGCCTGAGCAGTGATTTATTGAGAGAGCGTAACGGATGGCATTGGTAATTTTTGATTTGGACGACACCCTGATCCACGGCGACTGCGCCACCTTATGGAGCGAGCAGATGGGCCGTCTGGGCTGGGTCGACCCCGAGTCGTTCATGCGCAGGAACAACGAACTGATGGACGCCTACAGCCAGGGCAAACTGGCGATGGAAGACTTTATGGACTTCAGCCTGGAGCCGATGATCGGCCGCACGCCGGAGGAAATCGAGCACTTGGTGGAGCCGTGGGTCGAAGACGTGATCGAACCGCTGATCTACAGCGACGCCACCAAAACCATTGCCCGCCACCGAGCTCAGGGCGACCGGATTCTGGTGATCTCCGCGTCGGGCACGCATTTGGTTAAGCCGATTGCTGCGCGTATCGGCATCGACGAAGTGCTGGGCATCGAGCTGGAGGTCAGCCATGGTGTTTACAGCGGTAAAACGGTGGGCGTACTGACTTACCGGGAAGGCAAGATCAAGCGTTTGCTGGACTGGCTGGCGCAGGAAGATGAAAACCTGGACGGTGCGTACTTCTATTCGGATTCGCGCAATGACTTGCCACTGCTGCTGAAGGTCGATCATCCCCAGGTGGTGAACCCGGACCCGGTATTGCGGGCACATGCCGAGCAGGCGGGCTGGCCGATTCATCACTGGGTTTGATGCCGCCCTGGAGGCTGCTATAAATCGACGCGATCAAGGCCAGAAGTCGTCATTAGAATGTGAAATGAGCCTACATCCTATGTAGGACTCGGGGCGCCAAGCGCATCACATGACCTTCAACGCCTTGCAATGCTTTCACAGTGCCTCCATAGTGAGTCTGGACTGAGCCCGTAGCAGTAGCGCCGGGCTTTTTGCATTATGCGACCGGCCCACACGGAACCGGCGACTTCAAAGACGGCCTAATATGCGTTATCAATTGCCCCCGCGTCGAACCAGCATGAAGCATCTGTTCCCCAGCACCGCCCTCGCTCTTTTCATTGGTCTCGGCTTTGCGTCGATGTCGACCCATACGTTCGCAGCCAACAGCTGGGACAACCTTCAGCCGGATCGCGATGAGGTGATCGCCAGCCTAAACGTCGTCGAGTTGCTCAAGCGCCATCACTACAGCAAGCCGCCGCTGGACGACGCGCGCTCGGTGATCATCTACGACAGCTACCTCAAGCTGCTGGATCCGTCGCGCAGCTACTTCCTGGCCAGCGACATCGCTGAGTTCGACAAGTGGAAGACCCAGTTCGACGACTTCCTCAAGAGCGGCGACCTGCAACCCGGTTTCACCATCTACAAGCGCTACCTGGACCGCGTCAAAGCGCGTCTGGACTTCGCGCTGGCTGAACTGGACAAAGGCGTCGACAAACTTGACTTCACCCAGAAAGAAACTCTTCTCGTGGACCGCAAGGACGCCCCTTGGCTGACCAGCACCGCTGCCCTCGACGATCTGTGGCGCAAACGCGTCAAAGACGAAGTGCTGCGCCTGAAGATTGCCGGCAAAGAGCCCAAGGCCATCCAAGAGCTGTTGACCAAGCGTTACAAGAATCAGCTGGCGCGTCTGGATCAGACCCGCGCCGAAGATATCTTCCAGGCGTACATCAACACCTTCGCGATGTCCTACGACCCGCACACAAATTACCTGTCGCCAGATAACGCGGAAAATTTCGATATCAATATGAGTCTGTCGTTGGAAGGCATCGGTGCCGTCCTGCAAAGCGACAACGACCAAGTCAAGATCGTGCGTCTGGTGCCAGCAGGTCCGGCCGACAAGACCAAGCAGGTCGCACCGGCCGACAAGATCATCGGCGTGGCCCAGGCAGACAAAGAGATGGTCGATGTCGTCGGCTGGCGCCTGGACGAAGTGGTCAAGCTGATCCGTGGTCCAAAAGGCAGCGTGGTACGCCTGGAAGTGATTCCGCACACCAATGCCCCCAACGACCAGACCAGCAAGATTGTGTCGATCACCCGTGAAGCGGTGAAGCTCGAAGACCAGGCCGTGCAGAAGAAAGTCCTTAACCTCAAACAGGATGGCAAGGATTACAAACTGGGCGTCATTGAGATCCCGGCCTTCTACCTGGACTTCAAAGCCTTCCGTGCTGGCGACCCGAACTACAAGAGCACCACCCGCGACGTTAAGAAAATCCTGACAGAACTGCAGAAGGAAAAAGTCGACGGCGTGGTCATCGACCTGCGCAACAACGGCGGCGGCTCGCTGCAAGAAGCCACCGAGCTGACCAGCCTGTTTATCGACAAAGGCCCGACCGTGTTGGTACGCAACGCCGACGGCCGTGTCGACGTGCTGGAAGACGAAAACCCGGGCGCGTTCTACAAAGGGCCGATGGCGCTGTTGGTCAACCGCCTCTCGGCGTCGGCTTCGGAGATTTTCGCCGGTGCCATGCAGGACTATCACCGCGCGCTGATCATCGGCGGCCAGACCTTCGGCAAAGGCACCGTGCAGACTATCCAGCCGCTCAACCATGGCGAGCTGAAGCTGACACTTGCCAAGTTCTACCGGGTGTCCGGACAGAGCACCCAGCACCAGGGCGTGCTGCCGGATATCGATTTTCCGTCGGTCATCGACACCAAGGAAATCGGCGAAAGCGCTTTGCCGGAAGCCATGCCGTGGGACACCATCCGTCCCGCTATCAAGCCGGCATCCGACCCGTTCAAGCCATTCCTCGCACAGCTCAAAGCTGACCACGACACCCGCTCCGCCAAGGACGCCGAATTCGTGTTCATCCGCGACAAGCTGGCCCTGGCCAAGAAGTTGATGGAAGAAAAAACCGTCAGCCTCAATGAAGCGGACCGCCGTGCGCAGCATAGCGATATCGAAAACAAGCAACTGGCCCTGGAAAACATCCGCCGCAAGGCGAAGGGTGAAGACCCGCTCAAGGAGCTTAAGAAAGAAGACGAAGACGCGTTGCCAACCGAGGCGGATAAAACCAAGCCGGAAGACGACGCCTACTTGGCCGAGACGGGCCGAATTCTGCTGGACTACCTGAAGGTCAGCAAGCAGGTAGCCAAGCAGTAAATGATGGCGATTTAATGTGAACGCTCTCCGGAGTGTCATCAAATAGACATCATTCTGTCGTGAAATAAAGGACCCCATGCATTATGCCTGGGGTCCTTTTTTTTCGATCGAGATCGCCATGACCATGACCGAACAGCTGAACGCATTGGGCTCAATCCTGGCTCAAGGCAGTTTGCACAGCCTGTTCCAGCCGATCCTGTGCTTATCCGAACGACGTATTCTGGGCTACGAAGCGCTCAGCCGCGGCCCCTCCAACAGCCCCCTGCACTCCCCCGTCGCGCTATTCGCCGTGGCCAGCCAGGCCGGACGCCTGAGCGATTTGGAAATGGCATGTCGCGAGAGTGCCTGTCGACGCTTCAGCGAACAGCAACTGCCGGGCAAGCTGTTTCTCAACATCTCGCCGGAATCCTTGATGGAAACGGCACACCAGCCGGGCCGCACTCTGCAACTGCTGCACGACTTCGGCATCCCGCCCAGCCAAGTGGTGATCGAACTCACCGAACAAACCCCCACTGACGATTTCGATCTACTGCAGACCGCCCTGCACCACTATCGCAACATGGGATTTTCCATCGCCTTGGACGATCTGGGCGCCGGGTATTCGAGCTTGCGCCTGTGGTCAGAGCTACGTCCCGACTACGTCAAAATCGACCGGCACTTTATCGACGGCATCCACCAAGATGCGCTCAAGCGCGAGTTTGTCGGCTCGATCCTGCAAATCGCCAAGGCATCGCGCGCGCAAGTGATCGCCGAAGGTATCGAGTTGCCGGAAGAGCTGGCGGTATTGATGGAAATGGGCGTCGACCTGGTCCAGGGCTATTTGCTCTGTCGGCCACAGGAACAGCCACCGCAGGAAGCCCGGTTGATGCTGCCCAAACCCGACAGCGCCAACATGTCCCTCAACGAAGAAGGCAGCGACCTCAGCGCCCTGCTGAACGAACAACCGGCGGTGGATCAAGACACCGCCACCGCCCAGGTCTTGGAGGCCTTTCGCCGCCAGGCCAATCTCAACTCCCTGGCAGTGCTCGATGGCCGCGGTCACCCTGTGGGCATCGTGCACCGGCATTCGCTGTCCGACGCACTGCTCAAACCGTTCGCCACCGATCTTTTCGCGCGCAAGCCCATCAGCCGCCTGATGAGCAGTGACTTCCTGGCAGTGGAGCTAAGCCAGTCGCTGCAACAGGTCAGCCGCCTGCTGACCAGCCGCGCGCGGCAACGGATTGAAGAAGATTTCATCATCACACTCAATGGTGACTACCTAGGCCTGGGTCGGGTGATCGACGTGCTGAAGCTGATCACCGAGCTGAAAATCCAACAGGCGCGCTACGCCAATCCACTGACGTTGCTGCCGGGCAACGTGCCGATTCAGCAGTGCCTCACGCGCCTGTTACAGCAGCAACGGGAATCCGTGATCTGCTACGTGGACATCGACAGCTTCAAGCCCTTCAACGATATCTATGGCTACGGACGGGGGGATGAGGTGTTGCTGTGCCTGGCGCAGTGCCTGAACGACCGGGTCGACCCCAGCCGCGACTTCGTCGGGCATATCGGTGGCGATGATTTTTTGCTGGTACTGGGGCCGCAGGATTGGCGCAGACGGCTCAACCAGTTGCTGGATGATTTTCACACCCAATGCCGGCGCTTCTACCGCGCCGAACACCTGGATGCCGGCTGCTTCGTCGCATTGAACCGCCAGGGTGTGCGCCAGGAGTTTGCCCTGCTTTCGCTGTCGATCGGCGTTGTCCATCTACATCCACAGGCCTGTGAACAGCTCGACGCCAGCCAGTTGGCAGAGCTGGCGTCGCAGGCCAAGCATCATGCCAAGGACATGGAGGGCTATAGCGTCCATGTGATCAACAGCATGGACATGCTCTCGCCAACGCTTTAAGCCTCGGCGGACTCCGGATACTCGTATTCGAATACCCGTACCACTTCCGAAGCATGCCAGGAGGCAGCGGCCACACCGTCAGACGGTCCGCTGAAACGCCCAAGACGCTCCACGCATTCAAAAAAACCAGTACGCGGCAGGCGGCTGGCGCCCTGGCTGATCACCAAGGAGCTACGCAGCGGCTGATCGGCCTTGGCATCCAAGGCCGCCAGGTGCTCCAGGGCGGCGGCCAAGGTCTGCATGGCCGGCGAGGGAAACTGCAAACGCTCCAGCAGCGCCCGATACGTCAGTAGATGGCGCTGGCGGCGCGCCTGATCCAGTTCGTTGAGCAACCCATCCCAGTGTTGACGACTGATACGTAGGCTCAAGATTCATCCCTCCAACCTGCAACGCCCAATTCCCAGGCCAGGCTGCGGCGGATCGCAGCATCCGGCTGGCGCTCACCACTTTCGATCAATCCAAGATAAGAAGGGCTGATACCCACCGTGCGGGCCAGCGCTTCAATGGCAAGGCCCTTGGTCTCACGCAGGCCGCGCAGGTCGGCGAGAGGGCGCAGGTCCTGATCGGACGCGGCCTGGGCGGAGGAGTAAGAAGGAGATGGAGGCTGTTGCTGACCGGCCGCTTTAAGCAGCGCCTGGTACTGCTCCCATGGCAACACCGCGTATTCGGGTGCGCCGTTGCGTGAAATTATCTGAATATCCATGACTGCCCCGTAGGATAACAACACTTACAACGTAAGCACTTTCCTTAGGAGTGTAATCCTAACAGCCGTATAGGTCGCAGGGGGATAGCGATGCAATCAGTTTTTTTGCGGGTTTTCCTGGGCCAACAGCGCAGGCGTGGCAGGCAGGCGCTCGACCACGGCGAGCTTCTCCGGGCGCTGTGCCTCACGCCAAGCACGGAAGGCGTTAAGTTCGCCGTCCAGCGTCTTCATGATCCATGCTAGTACGGCGATATCATCGAACATACCAAACATCGGGATAAAGTCCGGGATCGCGTCGACAGGGCTCAGAAAGTACATCAGCCCCGCCACGATCGAGATCAGTGCCTTGGGGCTGATGGCGCGGTATTCGCCGCGCCAGTAAGCCAGGCAAAGGGCTTGAAGCAGCTTGAGGTCGTCCTTGAGCTTGCCGAGGCGGCTGCCCTGGCTGGAACCTTTGGCGGCGACGGCGAACAACAAGGTCGGCAAACGTCCACGCCCCAACAAACGTGCCGCCATGGGCAAAAAGCGGGTGAAATTGAAGGGTGGTTTCATCGGTCACTCCAGTTCCAGTCGACACACAAGGTTATCCACACAAATTGTGGATAACCTTGTGAACAGAGCCTGTTTTGCGGCCTGAAAGCCACGGGTTACAAGGCTTACAGTCAGATCGGGCGTTTTTTGCGCACCTCAAAAAAACCCAAGATTTCATTGACTTGGCGTTGCTGTGCGGTTACCCGTGCTCGAGTGTTATATCAGACTGTTACAGGTTGCGGACGTTCGTTTGGATGTACGCGAACCGCAGAAACAACAACGCCCCGTCGAGACGGGGCGTTGTGTGTTCAGGCGCCGATTACTTCTTGGCGGCCGGTGCGGCAGGAGCTTCAGCCTTGGCTGGGTCCTTGATGCCCAGCAGCTCCAGGTCAAATACCAGCACGGAATTGGCTGGAATCGCCGGGCTCGGGCTCTGAGCACCGTAGGCCAGGTCGGACGGGATATACAGTTCGACCTTTTCGCCAACGTGCATCAATTGCAGACCTTCGACCCAACCTGGAATCACGCCGCTGACCGGCAGGTCAATCGGGCTGCCGCGATCCACGGAACTGTCAAAGGTAGTGCCGTTAGTCAGCTTACCGGTGTAGTGAACAGTGACCACGTCAGTAGGCTTAGGCTGCGGGCCATCGGCTTTCTTGGTGATCTTGTACTGCAGACCGGAAGCAGTGGTGACGACGCCGTCTTTCTTGGCATTGTCTTCGAGGAATTTCTTGCCGGCGGCTGCCGACTCTTCGCTCATTTTGGCCATGCGTTCTTCAGCACGTTTTTGCAGTGCGGCGAACGCTTCAACCAGTTCGTCGTCTTTGAGCTTCTGCTCTTTCTTGCCGACGGCATCTTCGATGCCTTGGGCTACTGCTTTGGAATCCAGGTCATCCATGCCTTCCTGGGCAAGGCTTTTGCCCATGTTCAGGCCGATGCCATAGGAAGCTTTTTGCGCCGGGGTTTTCAGCTCTACGCTGGTCTGCGAATCACAACCCGCAAGTACCAGGCTAACCAGGGCCACCGCCGCCGCCAACCGATGCTGTTTCATGCTATTTCCTTGTTCATGCGCCAATAGGGCATTTGAATAAAGTCGCGAGCTTATCAGGCGGCCACGACCAATGGCTACCGGCATGTGAGCAGGAAACTTCCGATAAGTTCACGTGTTTAAAAGCATTTTCATTCATCATGAGGGCCCGCGACGGACCGCGGGACCGCCTTCATCCAGGCTCATGGCCACTTGCCGCACCTCTGGCCTAGTGGCATAACAACGCAACCCCTCGACAAGGATAGTTATCTTGCGCATTTTTTCCCGTATTTTGCTGCTGATCGGGCTCGTGCTGGGCCTGATTCTGACGGTGGTGATCTATTACATCGTCAACCCCAAGCTGCCGGACCCTGTGCCGGTGAAGCAGGTGCATTACCAGGACCAATGGAGCGCCGCCGACCGCCAGACCTACTACTTCACGCCTCAGGGCACCCAGGTGAAAGGCCTGCATTACGATTGGTTCACCGCCCTGGAATTGCCGTTCTCCGAGCGACGCTTTGCCACACCAGAATACCTGGCGCGCTTCGGCTTTCTGGTCGACCCCAAGCAGGTGCCCAGCGCGCAAAACCCCGGCAATCTGCCTGTAGGGTTCGCCCGCCACAAAAACGCCGACAGCAACGTTGAATACCTGGATATCACCTGCGCCGCGTGCCATACCGGCGAGTTGCATTTCCAAGGCCAGGCGCTGCGTATCGACGGCGGCTCGGCCCAGCACGTTTTGCCATCAAGCGTACCCACCCTGCGCGGCGGCAGCTTCGGGCAGGCCCTCGTCGCCAGCCTGGCGGCGACCTACTACAACCCCTGGAAATTCGAGCGCTTCGCCCGTCAGGTGCTGGGGGATCGATATGAAACCGACCGCAGCCAACTGCGTCAGGACTTCAAACAGTCGCTGAATCAATTTCTCAAAGTGGCCTGGAACGATACCCACCGCGGCCTCTATCCCACCGAAGAGGGCCCCGGTCGCACCGACGCCTTTGGCCGCATCGCCAACGCCAGCTTTGGCGATGGGATTTCGCCAGACAACTACCGCGTCGCCAATGCCCCCGTGGACTACCCGCAGCTGTGGGACATCTGGACCTTCGACTGGGTGCAATGGAACGGCTCGGCGCAACAACCCATGGCACGCAACATCGGCGAAGCCCTGGGCGTCGGCGCGACCCTGACCTTCTTCGACAGCGCCGGCCAACCCCTGCAAGGCGAGGCGCGCTACCCTTCCAGCGTACGGGTGCGCGACCTCAACCTGATTGAAGAAACCCTGCAACGCCTCAAACCGCCCACCTGGCCGGAAGACCTGTTCGGCGCCATCGACAAGCCTCTGGCCGCCCAAGGTCGTGCGCTGTTCGCCGAAAACTGCGCAGGCTGCCACGTACCGAATGTGACCGAGGAAAATGGTCGGCCAGTGCAGCACTTGAAAATGCTGCCGGTTGAATACATCGGCACCGACCCCGGTACCGCCAGTAATATCGCTGATCAACGTTACGACCTCAGCGCCCTGCAATGGGACCCGGCCGAACTGGCCCGACTGAATGTCGAACTGCACCCCACCCCGACCGAACCGTTGGACCTGAAGAAAATGTCGGTGGCCAAAGGCCTGGCCTACGTCACCGCCTTTGTCGAAGACCATGCCTACCGTGCCGCCGGCGTGACTCCGGCCGAGCGCCCACGCCTGGATGGCTATGGCCTGCCGATCGGCGTGCGCGAGTTGCGTGCTTACAAGGCGCGCCCACTGGCCGGCGTGTGGGCCACGCCACCGTTCCTGCACAATGGCTCGGTGCCGACTATTTACCAACTGCTCTCGCCCCAGGATGAGCGCAGCACCACCTTTTATAAGGGCACCTTCGAGTACGATCCGCGCCATTTGGGCTTTGAGACCGCGGCGTTCAAGAATGCCTTCCTGTTCGACACCCGGGTGACGGGTAACCATAACAGCGGCCACGAATTCCGTGCCGGCCAACGAGGCAACGGCGTGATTGGCCGTGGCCTGCTGCCGCAGGAGCGCTGGGCGCTGCTGGAATACCTCAAAGTACTGGGCGGCCCTTTGGAGCAACAACTGCCATGATGATTCGATCTCAATATGACCGCCCTTCCCTGCTTGCACGCCTCTGGTTGTGGGTTGGCCGCTTTCTTGGCAAGACGTTGCTCTGGCTGGTAACGCTGGGCCTGATTGGCTGGCTGGCGACCACGGCCTGGTATGCATGGCAACATAGCGGCCCGGTGTCGGCAGATGAGCAAGTGCCGCCGGGTGAAGCAGCGATGACCCAAGGCATCATCCAGACGGCGGTACGCATCGTCGATCAGCATCGCGAAGGCACGCGCTACCTGCGCGACGCCCACGCCAAAGCACATGGCTGCGTGAAGGCCGAAGTCAGCGTATTGAGCGATCTGGACCCTGCGCTACGCCAGGGCGTGTTCGCCGAACCTGGTAAGACCTGGCAGGCCAGCATGCGGTTATCAAACGGCAATGCCTACCCACAGTTCGACAGCATCCGCGACGCGCGGGGCATGGCGCTCAAGTTACTCGACGTACCGGGCAAACAACTGCTGGCGGACCAGCAAAGCCGTACCGAACAAGACTTTGTGATGTTCAGCCATCCCAACTTTTTCGTCAGCGACGTCGCGGAGTACGCCCAGAACATCGGCGCCCAGGCGGACGGCAAGAAAGTGCTGGCGTTCTTTCCCAAGATCGACCCACGCACATGGCAAGTGCGCCATCTGTTTATCGCCCTGGCAACTCTGGCGCCGGCACCGGCCAGCCCGACGCAGACCACCTACTTTTCGGTATCGCCCTACAAGTTCGGCGCGGCCAATGCCAAATTCCGCGTAGCGCCCGCCCCACAGAACTGCCCGGAGTACGTGCTGCCCAAACAGAACCAGGACCTGCCGAACTTCTTGCGCAGTGCCTTGAGCCAGCAGCTGTCGACAGATCGTGTACCGGCGTGCTTCGTATTGCAGATCCAGCGGCAGAATCCGCAGAAGTTCATGCCCATCGAAGACACCAGCATCGAGTGGAAAGAGAGCGACGCGCCCTATGAAACCGTAGCCACCGTCCGGATTCCGGCTCAGGACTTCGACACCCCGGCGCAAAACCTGGCGTGCGACAACCAATCGTTCAACCCCTGGTTTGGCGTCGCGGAGCACCGCCCCATCGGCGGTATCAACCGCCTGCGCAAGGCGGTGTATGAAGCGGTCAGCGACTACCGCCATAGCCGCAACGCGCCGTAAAGAGTACGTAACAAAGGGCCCGACGCTGTAAGGATTGCGTCGGGTCTATTGAGGTGTTTTCGCCATGCACTTAGCGTGATTTCCTACCCCATCATTTAGGAATTCACTGTGGAAAGCTCAATCCTCGGCATGATCGTACTGACCCTTATCGCGGTGTTCGGCACGGCCTCGTTTTGCTTCGAGCACCTGGCTATCCGTCAGCCGCGCAAGAAAAGGCCGACTAACCAAATCCCAGGCATCGGCATAGGGGACGGC